>DAHXOM010000102.1 GCA_027364825.1 bacterium
GTTCAATATAGCGTGGGAAAGGTCTCAGGGTAAGGGTGCTATAACAGGCGGATTGTTCACGGTTGAACCGGTACCACCTGGTTATTTCTATTTTGATCACGATCAAACATACACATCCTCGGCAATAGTCAATTACGGGTATGGGCAGTTCTGGAGCATGCTTGATATGGAATACGGCAGCGGCCTGCCGTACGGGTACAATCAGGTTACGGGTGAGGTCAACTATTTAAGGGTTTCGCCGCACACCATTGCCGGGTTTAATGTCGGATACAACTTCGAAAAGGGATTTTATCTTGGTAAATCCGATATAGAACTCGATATCGGAAATATCCTGAACACATCGTATCTGATAAACCAGCAAAACGGTTTCAACAATACACACTGGGGCAGTCCGCGTACCATATCAATTTTGTTTAAAAAATATCTATGAGGTGAACTATGCAAAACATATCTAATGCATTAAGTTTTTTAATGAAGGGCGGTATAATGATGTATCCCCTTTTGTTCGTATCGGTTGTATCAACGGCATTGATCATCGAAAGGCTGATGTTCTTTGGCAAGATAAACAATCTGGATGTTTCTCTGCTGCAAAAAATAAAGCAACTGATGACGAACAGTAAATTTGATGATGTAAAGATTTTACTCACGTCACAAAAAACACCTGTTGCCGATGTACTGATGACCGGCATTGATAACATTCATGCCAATGCAAATGACATTGACATTGCAATGGAACAACACGCTGTCAGCATCATACCAAGTCTTGAAAGTAAATTATGGATGCTCGATACCATTATCACCATGGCCCCCCTGCTCGGGCTGCTCGGGACTATAACCGGTATGATCAATGCATTCCAGATATTCTCCACAAAAGGCTTAAACCAACCGACCGCCATATCCGGCGGTGTCGGGGAGGCGCTCATTGCAACGGCAACAGGGCTGATAATAGCTGTTTTTACGCTGCTGTTCTACAACTATTTCAACACAAAGGTGAGACGCCTGATAAAAGACATGGAATTTGCCTCCAATGAGTTCGTCAGAATGGTAAAGCAGGTACAGCAATGAAGATACGACAATTAGAGCCGCCGAAAAAAGCGAGGATAGAGATCATTAACATGATCGATGTGATATTCTTTCTGCTTGTGTTTTTTATGGTCACATCCGCTTCCATCATAGCTATGAAAGGGATTAAGGTGAGCCTGCCGCACGCATCAACTGCAAAAACAACCGATGCCAAATTCATAACCATCACACTGACAAAAGGGCAGAAGCTGTTCGTCAATGGTAAAGCTACGGACTCTGAAAAGCTCTCTGCACAGCTATCCAGGGACTTGATTGAGCATCCCGATGATGTGGTTGTGATCAATGCGGATAAAGACTCAAACTATGGAGATGTCGTCAACATCATGAACATATCCCGGAAGGCAGGGGCAACAAAATTTGCCATTGCAGCCATAACAAAATAAAATCATGGAAACGGGCCAGGAAAAGAATTTTTTGATTGCAGCAATCTCAATTGCAGTTGCATTCCATATTGCAGCATTCTATGCAATCGGATGGTTAGGCCTGTCAAGAAGCAAACAACCCCGGAAGATACTCATCCCTGTAACAATGCAGATAAAGCCTTTCGACAATATCAGCAAACCAAGAACACCTGTTCCTATAAATCATATTACCAAGGTGCCGATCCACCCTATAAAACCATACCACGAGATTGTTAAAACCGGACACAACAAATTTTTAGCAAGTGCAGGAAAGTCAAATCATGGATTTTCAGTACCTGCCGGTGGGAATATAAAGGCAGGTACTGTTCTTGCACATCAGGGTACATCTGCCACTTCTACATCAGTATCGCACAACATCTTTCTGCCACCCATACCGATCTTTAATCCTATGCCAGTTATACCTTCAGACATGCGAACACACATATACAATACATCGGTACGGGTTGAATTTTTTGTAAACAAGGATGCCACATTTACATCGAAACTGCTTTCCTCTACGGGATATGACGCATTGGACAGGGCTGTAATCAACACACTGAAGAAATGGAAATTTTCCCCTGCCACCATGGACGGTCAAGCGATGCATGGTACTTTAAAACTGCGGATACAGTTTTCCGTGGATTAACCCAAAAACTGCAAGAGGGAAGTTTGTTCATTCGTTCGGGGCACACAAGCGAAGCTTGGGTCGGAAGGGTCGTGCGATCCACCTTCTTAACGATTTAAACAGTTAAAACGGTTCAAACGGTTTAAACCACTCTAAGTTCTCTGTACACTCATATCCTCACCGGTATGCGCGGGTCTTTTATTCTGCTTACGAACTCAAGAGCGGACAAACCCGGCGATGTCAGTGTGGTAAGCTTCCTTTCTCTCTCATAGACGTCAAGCACGAGGTCTGCGACCTTTGTATTGTAACACCAAAGCTTTTCACCGTCAGGATCCGTATATTCAACGCCTACAAATGATTCGATTGCAGCACTGATATTACCGCTGAAGATCATCCCGTCCTTTCTCGAGCTGAACTTCCATACCGGGAATTCGCTGTTACTTTTGTTCCTGAAAAGCCGGACGATGCCGTTCAGATAATAGTCCCTGCCAAGACACCGCAGGAAGAACAATGTTAATGCAGGGCTAATCCTGCTGCCAAGCTTTATCTGTGCCGAGAGGCCTTCGAATATGGCACCCCCGTCTTCCTTGAAGATGCTCGAGTTTGCCCATGTCCATCGCTCCGCATGCTTGGTGCCCCACAGGTGAGTCTGCTGTCCCGGCTCGCCCCTGCAGTCGTAGGTCGTACCGTTAACTTCTACGCTGCCGTAAACCTTTATGCTGAAGTTGGGTGATACAACCTTGGTTTTGGGAACCGGTGTCCTGTACATGAATTTATACGGAAAATGGAAAAAGGTCTGGAAGACCGGCTCAAACCTGAGGTCCCACGTTATCGAGCCTTCTTGTCCCCTGATCTCTCCCTTTGCACCTGTCTTGGATATAACAGAATTGCCTATCCTGAATAAGAAGCTGTCTTTTTTTATCTCAGCCTCTGAAACGGGGAAAGTGTTCTTGACCGCCCTGTTGTTTGAGGGATTATTTGAATCGAAAAATATGCCCCACAGCTCTGCTACCGGGCTGCCGGAAAACGGTGCGAGCAGGGTGTACCGTATCCAGCAGCCTGTCGAGCTTTCACGGTGGTTAAACTTTATGTAGTATACCTCATAGTGTCCGGGCCTGCCGTTCCACCTTGTTATGTTGGCTGTTTCAGCCTCTGTGACCTTCATATGGTAAAATACCGACTTTTATACCCGTGTACAAGAGAAAGAAAATCGTTCTGGCAGACGGGCATACCGGTCATTCGGCTATATTTTGAAGAGGAATCCCATGTTGCCGACTATACCCTGTGCACCGTTTCCGTCAAAGCTGTCGAAAATCGTTTGATAGCCTACCTCCACATAGAGATGCACCGAAGTTGTTCTGAAGAACATGACTCCTCCCCCTAAAAACACCCCGAGATCAGTTTTGGTATAATTTTCCGTTGCCGGATATAAATTATTACTGCCGGCTGTCGTTCTGGACATATTTAAGAGGTGAAGGCTCACACTGCCGCCCACAAACGGGGATATATTCTCAATACTCGATATATAATAGCCTCCGATATCCATAATCTTCCAGTCCAGAACATTGGAGTTGCCCGAATTATTCCAGCTGAACCCCAGCAGGGGTTTGAACTGAAGCATTGCATGATCATTAAGCTCGAAACTGAACATCAAGGCATCCAGATTATTTAAAGGACCCGAATTCAAATAAGATGATGCAACGGGCACGGTCAATCCCATATCCATTCCCATATAAGCAAAACTATTGACCCTTTGGGGTGTTAATGTCTCCTGTTGTGTAATATTGTTCAAGGTAACCACATCAGCTGCAGGCTTATTTTGAGCAATGGAATCGGATAACCTTCTCATAACGGCATCAATATCGGATGGGCTCTCTGCATTGAGTGAATTATAGAGTAGCGGCTTGCGGGTTTTAACATCAAAAACAGTCGAATCAATAACAATCTTGTTTCCTATAAGGATCATAGTGCCTGTGACAACCTTATCGGCCCCCTGTGCCCGTGCAATAGGAAGAGCACACGATTCGTCATAACAGGTACTTCCGTTCGTAAAATTACTTGCATCAAGTACCGCAAAGAGCCCTGTCTGTGCAAGATCCTGCCTCAGAAGATATGCGGCAGCGGTTAATTGTTCTTCCGTCACGCCTATGCCCCTGAAGCCGAATATCATAATCGTATGGTCAGCTGAAAATGCAGTGGACGTTTGCAAAAGAAGTATAAAGATGAATAACACTATTTTCTTCATAGAGCCTCCTTCTATCCGCTGAATAAATCCTTACAGTCTGTTCTGCGGTTTCTGACCGCAGTTGATGCCCCCCGATAACGAGATTAACACACCGGTAAATATTTGCAACTATGCGGTACTGATACCCCAGCCGGATCGCCTGGGCTACACCTGGATCCTTTCGAAGAGGCGGCTCCCTATCCACAGAAGTAATGCGGTTAAGACCCCAAGGACAATGAAGTCGGTCGCTACCCCGAAGTCGCTGCCTGTGGAAAGGAACGCATACCGTAACCCGTCTACCCCGTAACTCATGGGATCGATGCGCGCTATAATATCTATTGCCCTGGGCGCACCCTTGAGCGGAAAGAGCGCACCTGACAGGAAGAAGACCGGCATAATAAGAAAATTTACTATAAGCTGGAAGCCCTGCATGTCCTCCAGCATCGAGGCAATGGCTATACCGAGCGACGTAAACAGTACGGCAACGAGAAATATAAAGAGGAATGCCGCAGGAAGAAGGAGGACGGTATGGGGCCTGAAGCCCACAAATAGGGTCAGCACGAAGACCAGCAGGCCTTGCAGAGAGGCTACCGTAGCACCGCCGAAGGTCTTGCCCAGCATGATCTCGAGCCTTGATACCGGGGCCACCATCGTTTCCTTTAAAAATCCGAACTGCCTGTCCCAGATTATGTCTATGCCAGAAAAAACCGCCGTGAAAAGGACACTCATCAGTATTATTCCCGGTGCAAGGAACTGCAGGTAGTTCCCTTCGCCGGCCTTTTTGTAGATCGATGCAAAGCCGAACCCGAAAGCGAGAAGGAAAAGGAGCGGCTGTCCGAGTAAGCCGATGATCCTGGACCTCGACCTGAAATATTTCTTCAACTGCCGCAGCCATAATATGTAGATCACGCTCATTTTCTTTTACCTCCCCACATCTGTCTCATTATCCTCATATGGTCGAGACCGCTCGCCTCTTCCTCCCTGATGTTTTCCCCGGTCAGCTTCAGGAATGCACCTTCAAGCGAGTTTGCATTTGTCTGTGATTTGAGTTGTTCTGCCGTGCCCATCGATACGATCCTTCCGTGGTCGATAATGGCAATGCGTTCCGCTACTTTTTCCGCCTCTTCCATGTAATGGGTTGTCAGAAAGACCGTCATGCCTTCTTTCTTGTTAATGTCCTTCACGTAGCTCCACAGGTGATTGCGGGTCTGCGGGTCAAGTCCGAGGGTCGGTTCATCCAGAAAAAGGATCGTGGGATGGTGCAGCAGACCCCGGGCAATTTCCAGCCTCCGTTTCATACCTCCGGAGAAGGTCTTTACGAGATCGTCCTTCCGGTCAAGGAGTCCGACAAACTCCAACAATTCTTCTATCCGCTGTTTCCTGATGCCCTTGGGGACCTTATAGCAAACAGCATGGAACTGCATGTTTTCCGCGGCAGTAAGGTCATCGTCAAGACTGGGGTCCTGAAAAACAATCCCGATGGATTTTCTGATCCTGTCCTTGTCTCCTGAAATAGTGCTTCCATTCAGGATTATATCTCCGCTGGTGGGTTTGATCAGGGTCGTCAGCATTTTTATCGTTGTGGATTTGCCTGCGCCGTTCGGCTGTATATTCCGCTCGCATTCGGCAGGTGATTCCGATTTCATTCGGCACCTGATTCCGACAATTCGGCAGGTGATTCCGCTCCATTCGGCACCCCCTGGATAAGGGATTAAGCAAACGCTGGTTTGAATCAAAAACGTGGT
>DAHXOM010000103.1 GCA_027364825.1 bacterium
ATCCAGGGCGGTTTATTCTTAAAGGAGTTTGTGGGTGATGCCAACTGGGCACATATCGATATTGCAGGTACCGCATACCTTGAAAAGCCAAAGGCGTATTTTAGAAAGGGCGCAACAGGTGCCGGGGTGAGGTTCCTTATCAGATTTTTTGAAGAACTTTGATTGACACGTTATGGAAGGTCCGGGATTAATTCAGGTATACACAGGTGGCGGTAAAGGCAAAACCACAGCATCCTTAGGCCTTGCATTAAGGGCAGCAGGCCATGGGTATAAGACCATCATGATACAATTCATGAAGGGTAAGATAGATTATGGGGAGTTAAAGGCCCAGAAATTGCTGGAACCCTATCTTAAGATTGTCCAGGCAGGGGGACCGCATTTTATTAAAAGGGGCAGCCCCTCAAAACAGGACATCAAAATGGCGAATGAGGGTGTCGAAGAGGCGAAAAGGGCATTCAAGGAAGGAAACTATAACATCGTTATACTTGATGAGCTGAACGTTGCCATCGACTTCGGCCTAATAACCATGGATCAGGCAATTGAGCTGATACAGCAAAAGCCGCAGCATGTTGAGCTGATCATCACCGGCAGGTATGCAAAACAGGAGATTATTGACAGGGCAGACCTTGTAACCGAAATGAAAGAAATAAAGCACTATTATCAAAAAGGGATACAGGCAAGAGATGGCATCGAGAAATAATAAACCAGACAAGAAAAGATTTTCCGGTAAAAGGCTCAAAAGATATTCTACCCTGTCTGATAAAGACCTTGAGCCTATCTATACACCTGAGGACATAGCCGGCTTTGATTATCATGAAAAACTCGGCATGCCCGGTGAATATCCGTTCACCCGCGGTGTATACGATACCATGTACAGGGGCAGGCTCTGGACCATGAGACAGTTCTCGGGGTTCGGGACTGCCGGGGAAACGAACAAACGGTACAAATACCTGCTCTCTCATGGACAAACAGGACTGTCCGTAGCATTCCACATGCCCACGATAATGGGCTATGATTCGGACCACCCGAGATCCATGGGAGAGGTCGGTAAATGCGGGGTCGCCATAGATACGCTCAAGGATATGGAGGTCCTTTTCGACGGCATTCCCCTTGATAAGATCACAACGTCGATGACGATCAACGCCCCGGCCATCGTACTGCTTTCGATGTACATAGCGGTAGCCGAGAAGCAGGGTGTCAGTCCTGATGTTATCAGCGGCACCATCCAGAACGATATCCTGAAAGAGTACATAGCACAAAAGTCCTGGATATATCCGCCTGAGCCGTCCCTGCGTATCATCACCGATATATTCGAGTACTGCACAAAGCATGTGCCGCGCTGGAATACGATCAGCATCAGCGGGTACCATATCCGGGAGGCCGGCTCAACCGCTGTTCAGGAGCTCGCGTTCACGCTTGCAGACGGTATTGCGTATGTGAATGCCGGCAGGGAACGCGGACTGGATGTCGATGATTTTTCGCCGAGGCTTTCGTTCTTCTTTGATGCACACAACGACTTCTTCGAAGAAATAGCAAAGTTCCGTGCAGCACGGAGGATGTGGGCGAAGATCATGAAGGAAAGGTTTCATGCAAAGAAAGAAGAATCACTGCGGTTGAGATTCCATACCCAGACAGCCGGGTGCAGCCTTGTTGCACAGCAGCCGATGAACAACATTGTCCGTGTTACCCTGCAGGCGCTTGCCGCCGTGCTGGGGGGTACACAATCCCTTCACACCAATTCGATGGATGAAACACTTGCCCTCCCGACAGAACAGGCTGTTACCGTGGCATTGCGCACGCAGCAGATAATTGCCGAGGAGAGCGGTATTGCGAATGTCATCGACCCCCTCGGAGGTTCATACTTCATGGAAAAGCTTACGGATGAGATGGAGCAGGAGGCATGGGATTATATCAACAAGATTGACCGGATGGGGGGCATTATCCCGGCCATAGAAAAGGGCTATCCCCAGATGGAGATAGCTGATGCAGCGTACCGGTACCAGAGGCAGACGGACAATTCTCAGAAGGTTGTCGTCGGCGTAAATAAGTATAAAATGGAAGAGAAAGAAACAATTCCCACACTCATCATCCCTCCGGAGGTCGAGCAAAACCAGATAGAAAAGACAAGGACAATAAAAAATAAGAGGGACAATGACAGGGTCCGGACATCGCTTGATAGGTTAATGATTGCGGCAAAGGGCAATGACAACCTCATGCCGTTTGTGCTCGACGCTGTTAAGGCTTATGCCTCTATAGGAGAGATCATGGATGTCATGAGGGCGGTATTCGGAGAGTACAGGGACCCCGCCATATTTTAAAATGACCGGTACCTTATCAGATATTGTATGACTTGCTGTCGTACATGGATATCTTGTTTTTCCCGGTATTCTTTGCAACGTACAGAGCTTCGTCCGCTGATTTTAAAAATTCACTCACACTGTTGATATTGGATTCCGGCAGGTATGCTATACCTATCGAGCACGAAACGCTCTTTATTTTGCCGCATATATCGGCAACAGCATATTCTCTTATCTTGCTCAGATACCTTTCCGCAACTGCAAGGGCGCCTGTTTTATCCGTTTCCGGCAGCATGGTTATAAACTCGTCGCCTCCGTACCGTGCACACACATCCATCTTTCTCAGGCCGGTATTCAGTATCCTGGAAATAATCGTTAAAACCCTGTCACCGACAGGATGCCCGCATTTATCATTTATGGATTTAAAATGATCCATATCAATCATCAGCAGGGACATTGTCCTGTTGTACCGTTTCAACCTTTCAAATTCTTTCTCAATGGCACTTAAGAAAAATCTTCTGTTATAAAGACCGGTCAGTGGATCGATGTTGGAAAGTGTCTCGAGGATCTGGAGCTTTTTCTGTGCCGCCACAAGCTCATCCTGAAGTATCTTTATCTTGAGGTTGGATTTTACGCTTGCAATAAGCTCGATGGGTGTAAATGGCTTCGTTACGTAGTCCTGAGCACCTTCTTCGAGAATATGGAATTTGTTGTTCAGTCCCTTTTTATCCGCGACGACAAGAACGGGTATCGTGTCAAGGTCCTGGTGCGATTTCTTTAATTTGAGGAACTTGAATCCGCCGGATTCCGGCATAAGCAGATCGCATATTACTATATCAGGGTGGTTGGAAATCATCTCCTTGAAGCCTGTTAATCCGTCACTGGCTTCGTAAAACATATCAAACATACCGGAATCGGTAAGCATGGATTTGATCTGTTTTCTTGTTGTGGCAGAATCATCAATAATAAGTATACTTCTCCGCATTGTGATGAATTTTGACAAAAACATGCACAGATGTCAAGGGTTTTTGATTTTACAAATAGTCTTGAACAGCCCCCCTCGTTTATTTTTAAACATATGCCTTTCCCGCAAATCGTTGTAAGGAAATTTGTTCAAACGGCAACAATGGCACTCAAAACCTGCATCACTTGTTCATGACCATAATCCTGAACGGTATCTGCAATACAGGTGTTTTTTTGTCTGTTGTCAATACCATAATGTCCGAGGTATATTCACCTGCATGCTGAAACGGCTTTGCCGATATATTTATTCTATATATATCGGGAGCCAGTCTCTCCACAGTTAGGTGCAAATAGTTGCCGGTATCGAAGACCTGTTTTATGGTAAACGGCTTTTTATGCTTGGTGAAAATATAGCTGCTGAATACGGAGGATTCCCTGCCCTTCAGTAAGATCCCCGAAAAGATTTCGTCCGGATTTGCCTGCAGATCATAAATTTTCTTCGCTTTTACATCAATGCTTAAGACCGGTAGTTGAGCGGATGTTGTGTGGATTACGATATGAGTTTTTAAAAGACCCGCTGGCATTCGCTTATCAAGCTTTATTTCTATATCATATTCGTGCCGCCCTTTATCGTTTATGGATGTTTTAATATATGGAGATACCGATGCTGCAGACGTTATTGCCATGGCTGTGGAGGAAAAAACAACTGTCTGCGAAAGAGCGCTTTTTTTCGTTACGTCTCCGAAGTCCACATTCTCGGGCTGTAGTGAAAAGAGCTGCTTTACAGAAGCGGTTATTTTAAAGACCAGCACCCTTTCATTTGCTGCATTGGTATAAACTATGATCCTGTGATCTATCGGTCCGGCCAGGCCTTTTGTATCCAGCCTTACCGATAAAACAATATCGCCCTGCGGCTTTATCTCACGGTTTACCACGCTTGCAAAGATGCATCTGCAGGGTGACATAATGCCTTCGATGAGCAGGGGTTTCCCTCCGTCATTCTTAATATAAAAATCATGCGTTACTATAGCACCGGCATTGAGCTGGGAGAAATCGTATGCGGTTTGAGGAACTATGACATGAGGGTAGGCCGTTGTATGCTTTCTGCATGACGTAATGTCGATAGAAAGGAAGAGTAAAAAAACAGCAAGCACAAAATAAAGTCGTCTTTTATTCAAACTCCCATCTTGCATTTTCAGCTTAATTATCCTTCGGATTTACCGGCGGTTTGTGGCTCATGTAATACTGATATCCTGCCTTGCCTTTCAATACCAACCACTGGAGTGCCTGCATTTCCTGAGATGCCTGCGGGTTGTCAGGGTCCGTAAAGTCGAGGTGTATGGATGTCCTGGCGCCGGGCGAACTCATCGAGTTCGTGGTAAAAGATATCCCCATCGGTATGGCCGTGTACGGCGTAAAGTCTGCAGTTGGTGTAAAGCAGTCAGCCATAGGGTTTGCGTAGGCATCGAACTGGCTTAACGGCTTTATGCCGAAGATTTGTTCCGTTGTTTTAAACATGCTGGAAAGAGAATAATGGACGTTCGATATATAACCCTTCTTTGCATAGGGACTTATCACAAGGCTGTACATCCTCATGGCGTCGACATGGTCCATGACACCCTGGGGATCGTCCTCTGTCACGAATATGACCATATCCTTCCAGAAAGGGCTGTGGGTCAGTGCATCCACTATCATGCCAAGTCCTGCATCGTTATCAGCCACAAATGATTGCGGGGTCGGGTTTCCGGGGCTTATACCTTCGGTATGGTCGTTCGGAAGCCATATATAAATAAACTGCGGGAGCTGTCCGTCTGCGATATAGCCGTTCAACTCCTGGATAAAATCATCCGCCTTTGTCGTATCCCGTATGCCCAGATTAAACCCGGGCCATGGATATACATGGCTTGTATAGGTACCCAGTATTTGCGGTATGCTAAGGTTTACAAACTCACCGTAGTTGCGGAAGCTTATGCCAAGCGAGAGCAGATACTCAAAAAAGTAGCCTGCATCAGGGATTGCAAGGCTGGTCACATACAGTGGATCCGAAAGCCCCCTGCCCGAATAGTCCTGTATCCATGTCTTCTCTACAAAATCCGTCGAATTGGCACCTTTCAGCCATTGATGCCCCTGTACGGATGACTGACCTTCAGCATAGAAATTGTCCGTCAGACAAAACCTGTCTGCAAGAGCATGGCTGTTGGGTGTGTAGGTCTTCCCGTAGATCGCAAGGGCCGGATCCCCGTTACCCCTGCCAAGGTCGCCGAAGTATGAATCGTAGGTCTTGTTTTCCCGTATGATAAACACCACATGCTTCAGCTTGTTCCATTGAAAATTGTTGTTCTGCTCCCATGCATACGGGCAGTTATTTGCATCCACCTGCTGGGTCGTCAAGCTGAGTTCGCTCAACGTATTGACAGGAATTGAGGACAGGCTGCCCTGGATCATTGCACCGATATACTGCCCCTGGATATTGGGACCAGCACCGATACCGTTGGCATTCGCAACATACAGGGTATTACCATCCGGACTCACAGCTACAGCGGAAGGATACCATGCGGTCGGGATCCTTCCCCCTATTGCGTTCGTGGACGTTGTTATGACAGCCACTGCATTTTCCCCGGCAAGTGCAACATATAATCTGCTGTTGTCCGGACTTAATGCCAGTGACACCGGCATACTGCCGTCAGGTGCATTGGTATACGGGGCAAGGTTTATCGTTGTAGTTACGGTAAAGACGGATACGTCGATAACGCTGATGGTATCGTTATTGGTATTGGCAACATACAGGGTTGACCCGTCGCTGGTAAGGGCAAAAGCCTCGGGATGAGAACCAACCCGTATCGAGTGGACAATGGCAAACGATGAAGTGTCGATGACGTCGATGGTATCTGTGCCCTGCTCTGCAACGAACAGGTATTTTCCGTCCTTTGAAATGACCAGTGCGTAGGGGTATACATCGGTCCTATTGTTATAACTATCAAGGTCTACGCTGCTCTGTAAAGTGCCTGTACTGACATCATAGGCACTGACGGTATCCGAAAGCATCTCTGCAACATACAGGGTACTGTCATCCGGGCTGATTGCAACGGCATCCGGGAAAGGGTTGGTCGTATACGTGTAATCTATGGAAAGGGTCTGCATGTTTATCCGTACGACATCATTGCCACCGCCGCCTGCTGCATAAGCCTCAGTACCTGCATTGTTCAGTATCATACTCTGAAAAAGATTGTTGGTACTCTGGTTAACCGCAGCCGGGGATATGAAATCGGCACCGACCGTACCGTAACCCGGTATAATCTGTCCTGTGATTGTCAGGGAAGTTGCGGCAGTATCTATGACCGAGATCGACTGGTATTGCATAATAGGGGGAAGATTCGTGTCCGTACAATCCCAGTATTGCCATGCCCTGCCATAACCGCTGTTCAGGACAAAGAGGTGACTACCGTCCTTTGAGAACATGAGTGCATCGGGGAACGGTCCTACTTTTATCTGATTTCCAAGGGGTGTAATAAATTTACCATCCGATATTTGCTGCTGCGGTATATTCAACGTCGGCTGAGGACAGGACGGAATAGCTTCTGATGGAATAGCTTCTTTGGTTCCGCTTGAACTCTTTGCACATGCATTGACAAACAGTATCATACATATTGCCAGGACATAACGCATCTTTATAAGTCCTCCTATTATAGGTGATTCGTACTGTATATAAAACTATACTGTGATTATAAATATATTGTCAAACAGGACTAAGAAATGTTAGCAGTTAAAGCAAGAGCACGCATAAAAAGGTATGAACATGGCACACTATTTGAAATGTACGTTTCTTCGTGACAGGTATTATTGATGACAGAAAACCCATGGGGAATCCGTTCACAATTGCACAACCATGCAGGTATAATCGGGGCAACGGCATTCGCAGGCCGCATATTCCCACACATTCCCACATATTCATAGATAAAGGAGCTAAATTATGAGCAAGAAAAAGGTTTCAACAAAATCATCGAGACTGGATGAACTCTGCATAAACAGCATTCGTTTCCTGTCCATTGACGCAATAGAAAAAGCCAACAGCGGGCATCCCGGCATCGTGATGGGTACGGCACCTATGGCATACGCAATCTGGACAGGATTTCTAAAACACAACCCTGCAAACCCGGACTGGTTCGACAGGGACAGGTTCATACTTTCTGCAGGACACGGGTCAATGCTTTTGTACAGCCTGCTTCACCTTACCGGCTATGCGGTTTCCCTTGACCAGATCAAACAGTTCAGACAATGGGGAAGCATAACCCCGGGACATCCCGAACGGGGCATTGTGCCCGGTGTAGAGGTTACCACCGGCCCCCTTGGCCAGGGTTTCGCAAACGGGGTTGGTATGGCAATTGCCGAGGCATACCTTGCTGCACGGTATAATCGTCCCGGGTTTAAGATCATTAACCATTTCACCTATGCCATTGTCAGCGATGGTGATTTAATGGAGGGAGTCGCATCAGAGGCAGCATCCCTGGCAGGCCACCTCGGACTGGGCAAGTTGATCTACCTTTATGACGACAACCGCATCTCGCTTGCCGCTTCCACGGACATTACCTTTACCGAGAACCGAGCAAAACGCTTCGAAGCATACGGCTGGCATACGCAGACAGTGAAAGACGGGAATGATCCTGATGCCGTAAAAAAAGCCATCCGCACTGCAAAAAGCGAAAAGGACCGGCCTTCCATAATACTGATAAGAACGCACATAGGATTCGGTTCGCCAAAAAAACAGGATACCTTTGAAGCCCACGGCGCTCCTCTCGGTAAAGAGGAAACAATACTTACGAAGAAAAATCTCAACTGGCCTGCTGAGCCGGATTTTTATATACCGGACCAGGCACTTGAGCATTTCAGAAAGGCTGTGGCGCTGGGGAAAAAAGCAGAGACAGACTGGGAATCGCAGTTCAGGGAATACTCAAGGGCCTTCCCCGAGCTTGCGCAGGAGCTTCGTCTCTTCATAACCGGCGGACTACCTGAAGGCTGGGACAAGAACATCCCTGCATTCCAATCAGATGCAAAAGGTATGGCTACGCGCGTGGTGTCCGGGAAGGTCCTGAACGTAATTGCACCGGCGCTGCCCCACATAATAGGCGGTTCCTGCGATCTGGATCCATCGACGCATACGGCTTTAAAAGATAGGGGCGATTTTGGCAACCCGAAGGTTATTCACGGGGATCAACAGGGTTCTGTAGGCAAATCATGGGGCTTCAACGGCAGAAACATACACTTCGGGGTACGGGAACATGCCATGGGATCAATGATGAACGGCATGGCAGCACACCGCGGCATTCTGCCGTTCGGCTCGACATTCCTGATCTTCTCGGACTACATGCGTCCGGCGATCCGTCTTGCAGCGCTGATGGGTCTTAAGGTGATTTATGTCTTTACGCATGACAGCATCAGCGTGGGAGAGGACGGACCTACACACCAGCCGGTCGAACAGCTTGCAAGCCTCCGGGCAATACCCGATTTGACAATCATACGGCCCTGTGATGCAAACGAAACAGCAGAGGCATGGCGCGTTGCAATCGAAACGAAGGACCGTCCCGTTGCCCTGGTATTGACACGCCAGAACGTGCCGACGTTTGACAGGCTGACCGTAGCCGGTGCCGGGGGGTTAAGAAAAGGTGCTTACATATTTTCGGATGCCGAAAACAGCAAACCGGATATAATCCTTATAGCAAGCGGGTCAGAGGTCCATCTTGCAATGGAGACAAAGCAACAGCTCCTTGCAAAAGGTATCAAGACCAGGGTCGTATCAATGCCGAGCTGGGAGCTGTTCGAGGCACAACCAGCCGAATACAAAGATTCTGTGCTTCCCCGGGATATAAAGGCGCGGCTTACTATTGAAG
>DAHXOM010000109.1 GCA_027364825.1 bacterium
CCTATGGCGGGATCGCTCTTTTTCTTACAAACTCTTCCCTCTCGATAGAAAGTTTATATTCACCGGTAAATAATCCGTCTGAGGAGGTTTCCAACATCCGCCCTGTGTTCCACGGCAATGATATTTTATATTGCAATATCCTAACGGTGTCCTCTATAATAAGGCCATGCGACTCCTTACGACCAATGCAATAGAAGAACGATTTTTTAAATTCATCATGTCTCACCGCATGTTTTCGGGAGAGGACAACACCAAACGCCTTTCCAGAGGACGTCCCGTCAAAGGTGTGCGCACGGGCATCGGGGTTTCAGGCGGGCCTGATTCCGTATGCCTTGCCCTGCTGATGAAGCGCTACCGGAAACAACTGAATATCGATCCCGTTGTTATCCATGTAAACCACCACCTGCGGGGCAAGGAGTCTGACAGGGACGAGCAATTCGTGAATGAACTGTCAAAAGACATACTCGGATTTGAATGCGTAATCCATGATGTCCGTCTTACCGGGAAAGAGCGGAAAGGAAACTCGCTTGAAGCTCTGGCACGGGAGAAAAGATATAACGTTTTTGAACACTGCATGCAATCATTAAAGCTGCGCTCGATAGCCCTCGCCCATACCATGAATGACAATGCGGAGACCGTACTGATCAACATGCTCAGGGGAACAGGTATTACCGGTATCAGCGGCATACCCCCGGTAAGGCCGGGTTTTGTAAGACCCATGCTGGGTCTTTCGAGAGACAACGTCTTGCGTTACCTCAAACTGCAAAACGTGCCCTCGGTGACAGACAGCACCAATGAGCTGCCGGACTACCTGAGAAACCGGATACGGCATGAGATAATTCCGCACCTGATGCAGATTAACCCCGGATTTTTAAACCATACACTCGCCCTGTCCGACGATCTCAGGGAGATAGATACATTTTTAAGCAGGATCGCACAACAGGCTTACGCGGATGCAGTGCATGAGGATAAAAAAGGCATACTTGCACTGCATCTGGAAAAGCTCCTTGCCTATGATAACCTTATGGTAAAACTAGTCCTCCAGATTGCGGTAAAACATATACTGGGTACCTATTACAACCCGCGCAGGGAGCACATCGATTCCATCATGGACATGCTGGGGAAGACGAAAGACAATTCCGCAGTGCTCGATATGTTTCCCGAAGGCCTGGTGATCTACAAAGACAAGACACACCTGATCTTTGACAGAAAGAATGCATTGGGAAAATAGGGGTTGTGTAATAAGCACAAGAGGGAAGAGAGAAAGCAGGGGTTTAATATTTTGAACCCCTGCTCTTGTATAGTATTTTTCGGATTAATTCAGTGCTCCGTCATGCGATCTGCCGATTCCTATTGATTATTTCGAATAATTTGCTTACTTTTAGTATTGAGGTAAATACATGGACAACAAAAAAGATAATAAACCCGTAAAACAAAACAATAACAATAAATATGTCGGTCTTTTCAAGAACCTTGGATTGTGGATAGTAATATTTATCATAACCGTGATTCTTATAAGGTTTATAAACCAGCCGGCACAGCCGCAGGTAAAGAGTTTGACCTTCAGTCAATTTATACAATCGGTCAACACCAATCAGATAAAATCAGTGGTCATAAAGGGCAACGAGATATCCGGTATCACGCAAAGTAATCAAAACTTTGAAACGTATGCACCCCAGGACCCTAATCTTGTAAAAACCCTGCTGGATAAAAACGTCAATATAACCGCGAAATCAAAGGACGAGGATTCTGTCTGGAAAAGCATCCTGATAACATGGGCGCCCCTGTTGATAATTTTTGTATTATGGTGGGTATTTTTCACTCGCCAGATGCAGTCCGGTACGGGTAAGGCCATGTCCTTCGGCAGGAGCCGTGCAAAGCTCATGAACGAGGGACTTCAGAACATCACGTTCAAAGACGTAGCAGGCATAGAAGAGGTAAAATCCGAGGTACAGGAGATCATAGAGTTTTTAAAGAACCCGCAGAAGTTCACGAGACTCGGGGGAAGGGTGCCAAAGGGTGTGCTGCTCATCGGTGCACCGGGTACGGGGAAAACCCTTCTTGCCAGGGCAATAGCAGGAGAGGCAAAAGTGCCGTTCTTCAGTATCAGCGGCTCTGATTTTGTAGAGATGTTCGTGGGCGTCGGTGCTGCCCGCGTACGGGACCTCTTTCTACAGGCAAAGAAAAGTGCACCCTGTATCGTATTCATAGATGAAATAGATGCAGTGGGAAGATACAGGGGAGCGGGTCTCGGCGGCGGACATGACGAGCGGGAACAGACACTCAACCAGCTCCTCGTGGAAATGGACGGGTTCATAGCAAATGAAGATGTGATAATGATCGCCGCGACGAACAGACCGGACATCCTGGACCCTGCACTGCTCAGGCCGGGCAGGTTCGATAGAAGGATCGTTGTTCATGCCCCGGACTTAAAGGGAAGGGAAGAGATCCTCAAGGTGCATACCAAGAAGATCCCCCTTGATCAGGATGTGGACCTCAACATAATAGCGCGGGGACTGCCCGGAGCAACTGGCGCTGACCTCGAAAATGTGGCAAACGAGGCCGCTATCATCGCTGCAGGGAAATCGAAAGAAAAGGTGTCCATGCAGGAATTCGAACAGGCCAAGGACAAAATACTCATGGGCGTGGAACGCAAGAGCATGATTATCGGCGACATGGAAAAGAAGTTGATCGCCTACCATGAGGCAGGACACGCATTGGTTGCGAAATCCCTGCCCAATGCAGACCCCATCCACAAGGTCACCATCATACCGAGGGGGCTTGCTCTCGGTCTTACCCTCCAGCTCCCGACAGAGGACAAATACACGGTTTCAAAGCAGCATATCCTTACGACGATAACCGTACTCATGGGCGGGAGGGCTGCGGAGCAGCTCGCGCTCGGCGATTCATCCACAGGCGCAAGCAACGACATTGAAAAGGCAACAGAACTTGCAAGAAAAATGGTGTGCGAATGGGGCATGAGCGATAAACTCGGTCCCATAACCCTGGGAAAGAAGGAAGAGCTCGTTTTTCTCGGTAAAGAAGTGGGCAGGCAGAACGAATACAGCCAGAACACGGCAATCGAAATCGATGACGAAATCAAAAATATTATTATGACGTGTTTCAATACGGCCACCGACCTTTTAAAGAAGAAATTCGACATACTGAATAAATTTGCTGCCAAACTCCTTGAAAAGGAGATACTCGACGCAAACGAGATCGATGCCATTGTCAATCCTCAGTAGCAAACATTTGCAGCATTAACAAATGAAGAAGGTGTATCTTTTAAGCCCCTTGTCTGAACGAGAGATTGCCTCGCAGTTCAAGTCTTTGGCGGTACATCCCGAGGGCATAGATATCATGGACAAGAAGGCGGTGTTCTACACCTTCAAGATAAAGTCCCTGTCCTCACCGGCTGCGAACATATTAAAACAGGAGGCACTGGCAGCCGGAGCCGAGCTTGCAACCGCATGGAGCGTTATCAAGGACCCGGACACCATTACCGATGCGCTGCTGATGGGCACCTACCGGCAGCTCGAGATCATCTCGGACAAGATCATGTCCCAGCAGTTCGGGCTGTCCGCTGTTGCAGGGGAACTCCGCACTGCCATAACAAACCTGTTTCGCCGGCACCCGGTATTGAAATACAAGGATTCATCCCTGGGCTTTATGAACGGCCCGAAGCTCATGGGTATTTTAAACGTAACCCCGGATTCCTTTTCCGACGGAGGGAAATTCTTCTCGACGGAGGCCGCGGTTGAACACGGGCTCAAGCTCTGCGAAGACGGTGCCGATATCCTGGACATCGGCGGAGAGTCCACAAAGCCCGGGAACGAATCCATCAGCCCGGAAGAGGAAAAACGTCGCGTCATTCCCGTTATCAAACAACTGCGGGACAAGATAAAGATACCCATATCCATCGATACCATGAAGGCGGATGTAGCTGCCGGGGCACTGGAAAACGGTGCGGACATTGTCAACGATGTAAGCGCCATGGGTTTTGACCGTGCTATGCCCGGGGTTGTAAAAAAATACAGGGCCGGTGTCATTCTGATGCATATGAAGGGTACACCCGGAACAATGCAGATAAATCCCGAGTATAATGATGTTATCGGAGAGATACTGTCATACCTTGAACAGCGGGCAGACTATGCCGTGCAGGCTGGCATTGACAAAGAACACATTGCCCTTGACCCCGGAATAGGTTTCGGCAAAACAACAGAGCATAACCTTTTAATTTTAAAGGACATAAAGGCCTTCGCGGCATTGGGATTCCCTGTACTTGCCGGTGCCTCAAGAAAATCATTCATCGGCAAGCTTACCGGTACGGATATGAGGGAGCGTTTACCCGGGTCCCTTGCATCGGCATTGTGGGCCGCATCTCAGGGGGTTGATATTATCCGCGTTCATGATATAAAGGAAACAAAACAGGCACTTTTAATGATAAACCATATAATGGATGCATAATGCATAGTTTCATTTACAGCATTATTAAAAATGCGGTCGATATTCTTATTGTCAGTTATCTTATCTACAGGCTTTTGCTCATGCTCAAGGGCTCGAAGGCAGCACAGGTACTCGTCGGTATTTTCATTATCTTCGGGGCTTATATCGTGTCCAATATCTTCGACCTTACAGCACTGCACTGGCTGTTGAATAACTTCATCAGTTCCATTGTACTTATCATCATCATCGTGTTCCAGCAGGACCTGAAGCGAGCCCTGGCTTACATGGGTAAAGGCTATTTTAACAAGGGCAATGCACAGGCAGGCGAGGTACGGACATGCGTGGAGCAGGTTACGGAAGCTGTCGCAGAGCTTACTACGACAAAAACCGGGGCGCTCATTGTGTTTGAGAGAAATATAGGAATTAAAGATACCATAGACACGGGAAGGATGCTTGACGCCCTTGCAACAAAAGAGCTGCTCCTGACCATATTCAACACCCATACGCCTCTGCACGACGGGGCCGTGATAATAAAGGGGAAAAGGATCATTGCCGCAGGATGCATGCTCCCCCTTTCACAGGACATGCAGTATCATCCGACCTATGGGACGCGGCACAAGGCTGCCTTCGGCCTCTCCTCGGAGACCGATGCAGTGATCGTCATTGTGTCCGAGGAGACAGGCAAGGTTTCAATCGTGGTTGACAAGAACATAACCATCTTCGAGCCGCCCGAGACCATGCAGCCCGCATTGTTAAAATTATTGGGTATAAATCCATGAGAAAATTGATAAAACTTATTACGAACAATTTCATGTATAAGATACTCGCCGTGTTTATAGCCGTATTTCTATGGTCATTTGCACACAGCGAGAAAACCTCCGAGATCACGCTCAAGATACCCATACTCATCAACAATATGCCGTCGGACGAGGTCATTATCAACGATATCCCGCGGTATCTGGAAGTTACCCTGTCCGGTCCTTCATCAGCGGTATTCGGCTATGCGCAGAGTAAGCCGGTCTACAGGATCAATCTCATAAAAACAGACGTCGGTAACTATATATTCAATGTTTCTCCTTCGGAATTCAATCTCCCGAATGGGATAAAGATAGAGACTTTTTACCCTAACAGCATCAATGTGTCCGTGGACAGGATCGTGAGCAGGACCGTTGATGTCGGCGTCTCGATAGTCGGCAATCCTCCGGCTAACCACGAACTGAAGGGTATTGTAACAGAGCCAGACAGGGCAACGATAATAGGGCCGTCCACAATTATCAGTAATATAAATGTCATCATGACCATACCTGTCGATATCAGTAAATTCAGAAACTCCATTACCCTGATGGTCCCGCTCTCCACGGCAAACTATAAAATGGTGACCGTACAGCCGCAGGCAATCGTTGTAATTTTCAAGGTGAAACATTCATGAGTAAGCTTTTCGGCACAGACGGGGTACGGGGCACCGCGAACAAAGATCCCATGACTGTTGAGACCGTGTTAAAGCTCGGCAAGGCTGCAAGCGCTATCCTCGCCAACGGCAAGGCGCACCACAAGTTTGTCGTCGGTAAGGATACGAGGTTGTCCGGGTATATGTTTGAAATGGCGCTCACAGCGGGTATTACCTCCATGGGCGGAGACGTAGTCCTGACCGGTCCGTTCCCAACCCCCGGCATTGCATACCTCACAACCGAGATAAATGCCGATGTCGGCATTGTCATATCGGCTTCACACAACCCCTATCAGGACAACGGAATAAAGTTCTTCGGTCCTGACGGCTACAAGTTGAGCGACACCATCGAGGCAGAGATGGAAAGGCTTGTACTTTCCAATGACAATATCACCCCCTCATTGCCGCAGGAAAGGATTGGCAAGGCTTACCGGCTTTCCGACGCTGCGGGCAGGTACATCGTCTCTTTAAAACATTCATTCCCAAAACACCTGTCCCTCTCGGGCATAAAGATAGTCGTTGATTGCGGGAATGGGGCAACTTATAAGATTGCACCGACGGTTCTCCAGGAGCTTGGCGCGGCAATCGCTGTTATTTCAGCTTCACCGAACGGCAAGAACATAAACCACCAGTGCGGTTCTACGCATCCGGAATCCATGATTACAGCGGTAAAAAGGTACAAAGCCGATATCGGCATTGCATTTGACGGTGACGGAGACAGGGTGATCCTCTGCGATGAACACGGTAACAGTATCGACGGAGATTATATACTCGCCATGAATGCTGTTGCGATGAAGAAAGAGGGAAGATTAAAAGGTGACGGTGTTGTTGCAACCGTTATGAGCAATATCGGGCTTGAGCTTGCTTTAAAAAAAGAAGGCATAAAGCTCGTGAGGGCAAAGGTCGGGGACAGGTATGTACTCGAAAACATGCTGAAGCAGGGGTATATCCTCGGGGGTGAACAGTCCGGGCATGTGATATTCGGGGAATACACGACAACCGGCGATGGTATGATCACCGCACTGCAGGTGCTTTCTCTGATGGTTGTTTCCGGCAAAAAGCTGTCCGAGCTTGCACACATCATGGATAAATACCCGCAGGTCATTGTCAACGTGAAGGTATCGAAAAAAATACCGTTTTCCAGCGTCCCGGAAATAGAAAAGATGATTCAGACGATATCAAATAAACTAAAGGACACGGGCAGGGTGCTGGTAAGATACTCGGGCACCGAACCCCTTGCACGGGTCATGATAGAGGGACAGGATCAAAAGCTTATACAGACCTATGCTGCCGATATAGCAGAGGCAATCAAGAACACCATAGGCGCTGAAGAGTAAGGGCAAGTTTGACGAAGCTCGGTTCTTTATCGACCGAAAAATGCAACAGGAAAGTTTGTTCGTTCACTCAATCCTGCGATCCACCTTCTTAACGATTTAAACAGTTCAAACGGTTTAAACCGCTGTTTGACGCAGGCTTATCGCTCATTACACAAACTTCCCTATTTCTCAGATGTATTTTACGGATTAAGCCTGCTTCTTCAATTCCTGTATTTTCTTTTCTTTGTTCTTCTTACCGGATTTTTCCAGCATGGGCCAGAGCATGGGTATGAGCCACGGCCACATCAGTGCAAGCCGCGCCACAATACCCTGAGAATGCGGCACATAAACCTCTACCTTGTTCTTGAGTATGGCCTTTTTCACCGCCTGTGCCACAGCCTCGGGCGTCTGGGCTTTATCAAGGAATGACATGGGAGAGCCGCCGTGCGTTGCCTCGTAATGCAGCTGCGGGGTTTCCACGGAATCAGGAAGCAGGGTCGAAATGCTCACGCCCGTCTTCATAAGTTCAAGCCTTACGGCGAGATCAAAGCCCCGTATGCCGAATTTTGTTGCTGAATAGATCGCAGAGCTCGGTTCGGGCACAACCCCTGCCAGGGATGCCGTATTCACAATATGCCCGAAGCCCTGTTTCTTCATAATGGGAATTACCTCTTTTGTTCCATAGATAATACCGTACAGGTTTATCTGGATCTGCCGGTCTATGTCTTTGTATTCGATTACATCAATATCATTGGGCAGTATAATGCCGGCATTGTTGTGCAGTATGTCTATTCTGCCGTGTTTTTGCATGGCCTTATTGATAAGGTTCTTTACCATCTCAAGCTTGGTAACATCCGTCTGCACGGCAATCGCATCAACACCCTTTGCTGTTAACTCTGCGGCAAATTTGGTAATCCCCTGTTCATTGATGTCCGCAAGCACCACTTTTGCCCCTTCATCCGCGAACATCTGGATAACAGCCTTGCCGATACCGCTTGCAGCACCGGTTACTACAGCGACTTTATCTTTAAATTCCATATGCCCTCCTGTATTGATATTTGTATCAAGTATATAGTAAACCAAACAGTTGTAAATATATTTGTTTATCTTTATACTTGCTGGGTTTATTTTGAAGGCTGCATATCATGGAAACCGACAATTATAAAAATGCACTTATTGCATACATAGCATCTGCGTATTATCCATACAAAACTCCGTCATCCGAGTTTTTCTTGAACTATTTTCTTGGGCATTTTGAGGGGATCGCAGGTATCTACATGTACGGCTCAATGCTCAACCCCATGCTGTCGACACCGACGAGCTTCCCGGATTTTTATATCATTGTCGATGATTACAAGAGGTTCTATAAATCCAGCATCCATACCCTGATCAATAGCGTATTGCCCCCGAATTCCTATTTCCTGAAGCTGAACGACCATGGCAGCCCCATGCCCTGTAAATACTGTGTGCTTGATAACCGTGCACTGGAGCATACCACACAGTATCCGAAACTGAGGGATTTCTTTATCGCAGGAAGGCTCGCAAAACGTATCGGCATACTCTATGTCAGGGACCAGGCGTTTTTATCCGGCTTTCTTGAGACCATCTATAACGCCATGCAGTTCAACGTGAGGTTCGCCCTGTCGGAGATGGAAGGTGCGTTTACGCTCGATGATTTTATCATCCACCTGCTCGGCCTGAGCTACAGGGCGGAGATACGGACAGAAACCGAGGACAAGGTAATAAGCCTTTATAACAGTGAAAAGCCTTTCTACCGGAAGATCTACAGCCTGCTCCTCGAACAGGAGGCTTCCCTGGGTACCCTCCAGATAAGCAACGGCAATTATGTGACAATAAAGCCTTATTTTACGAAAGACTATACAACAGGGTTCATGAAACATGCGCGCACGAGGGCTGTTTGCCGGTGGCCCAAGAGCATCTATACATTTTCCAACTATGTCGATTACCTCGAGTTGAAGATAGAGAGGACAACAGGGGAAAGTCTGGAGCTCTCAAAATGGGACAGAAGGTTCCCTCTGATATTCGGCTGGAGGCACCTGTTCAGACTTCTCAAAAAAAAGGCCTTGCGTTAGCCCGGATTGAAGCGGGCACCCGTTCAAGCATAAGGCCTCCTCTTCTTTCGGACTATGTCCCAATGGGCTTTCCCGCCTTGACAACACCGGTAAGGTAACTTAGTTTACCAATACACCTCTCTGTAACTTAAAAAATGAAAGGAGGGACAAATCTTTGCGGGACTCAACGACAAAAAATAGAATGAATTCTGAGGTCGATGTTTTTTTAAGGAAAGCAAAAAAGTGGCAGAAAGAATTTGAGACATTGAGAAAGATCGTCCTCGACTGCGGGCTGACCGAGGAATTGAAGTGGGGTCAACCTTGTTACACGTTACAGAACAAGAATGTAGTTTTAATACACGGATTTAAAGAATATTGTGCGCTATTGTTTTTTAAAGGCGCCCTGTTACATGACCCCAACGGCATTCTCATCCGGCAAACGGAGAATGTGCAGGCCGCACGCCAGGTCCGGTTCACCAGTGTCCGGCAAATAGCCGGGATGGAAACCACCTTAAAGACCTATATCAAGCAAGCCATGGAAGTGGAAAAAGCCGGTTTGAAGGTGGCTCTTAAAAAGACGTCCGAATACAAAATACCCGCAGAATTTCAACTGGAATTGGATAAAATCCCTGCCCTGAAAACAGCTTTCGATGCACTGACGCCGGGTCGGCAAAGGGCATACCTTTTTTATTTTTCTCAACCCAAACAATCCAAAACCCGGGAATCGAGAGTCGAAAAATATGTACAGAAAATTCTCAAGGGAAAGGGATTAAATGATGAGTAGATTTGATAAGAAGATGAGGATAAAAGCTAAACTGGGTGCTTCCCTTCGTTGATTCTATCAGTCAATCATCCCCTCTTTACCGCGAACGCTCATCATAGTGGCAATCATAGTAGCTACCAGCTTTTTTTCACCGTCTTTCAATGCAAACACATCTCCTGAGCACACCGTGAGGGTGCGTCCAGGTTTTGTCACCTTGCCGCAGGCAAGCAATGATTCCCCGAGGGCGGGTGAAAGCAGGTTTATTTTGTATTCTACGGTGAGCACCGCTGCATCGGGAGGCATCAGGCTGAGTGCGGCATATCCGCAGGCTGAATCGGCAAGGGCAGCAACGACACCGGCATGGATGAAGCCATGCTGTTGCGTCAAATCGTGCCGGAATTTAAGCAAGATGTCCACTTCCCCGGGCAGCACCCTCGTGAGACTCGCACCGATGGTTTTCATCAGATTCTGTTTCGAGAAACTCTCTCGCACCCGTAACTCGTAGTTCTCATTTTGTGATGCAAAGTCTTTCATCAATTGGCTCCTTCTGTAGGGAACAACAACCTATTCTCTTTGGTCTCCATAGCTTCCATAATCTCATTATCGCTCTTACTTCTCAGAAAAACAAGCCAATCTGAGAGCGAGTATCGGGGTCAGACTGTTATTCCCTGACCCAGGTTTCTTTATTTCATAGAGTACTTCGCACCCCTGCCGCTGCGTTCGCGCACTATTTTTTCCGGAGACGCTGGAAGATGTATCTCTTCATGTTAGCTGGCTATTGATTTTTCCTTGCCCGACTCCGTTTGTTGTAGAGCCGCTCCGTAAACCCGCCTTCATTCAAGAAACGATCCTCAAGTTGTTTTAACTGCTGGTCAAGAAGGTAGTTTGTCTGGTGGATCAGGCAGATCGTAGTGTTTGCAGCAACTCCGGAAGGTGAAGCCTCCACATAGGTCTTATACGTCAAATATGACCTATTCTTCTCCCAGGCCAGCTTCCGGATGACCCTCGCTTCCTGGGTGTCTTTTCCCCATAAGGTTAGCCCATGCTGTCGAAGAAAGTCCTGAAAATCCAGAAGCAGCTCTTCAAGACTTGCCCGGGCTACCCCAACAAGCTTCAGTTCGGTCTTACGTGACGTGCCGGATGCCATGCTCCCCTCTGCGATGTTCTGCTTGCCGCTTCGTGCTGCCTGCACCATTTGATCGTGAGTACGGGAACGCGAATCAATGAACCGATTGCAGAACGCAACTGTGGCGTCATAGACGATCTCAGACATCTGGTAGGACTTAAGATTCCGGTAGCCTCCATGAGGTCCGATGAGATCGGGCTCTGGGTTATGATTATTTTTTCCATCCTGATTTATCATTTGTTCGATCCGAGGTATGGACAAAACGTATTGCATAAATGCGTTATTGTCAAAGTAATAACGAATAATAAATATAAGCTGATTGCGGCAAGTCCCCGTTCAAATAAACGACCTTCTATTTTTAACCTTCTTCCCCTGCCCTAAGTCCACTCTTCTGCGTTATCCCCGAAAGTAGTATCCTCTCCCGTTGTGGGAGAGGGGGTACCCATCCGGGGGATGGGTCACGGAGTTACTTTCCGAGTCCCCTCTATCAAGAGGGGCAAGGGCTGTATCACAATCTACATTTGTCATTGCGAGATGTCCCGCCAAAGGCGGGACGACGAAGCAATCTATCGTTTATTGAAAAACAGTAGATTGCCACGCTCCCGCTGGTCGCTCGGAATGACACACACCAGCCCCCAGCCCTTGCTCAGGGGAGGATTAAGGAAACCAGGAACATTCGTTCCCGTTATTTAAGCATGCCCCGTAGCCTGACTCTCGTCCTTTAATCTCTTGATCTCAAAAACGACGGGCCTTATTCCATCCGTACAACCTGCGATCATGGTATTTTTATCCTTCATCCATCCTTCAAAGATACCTTCGGAAAAGTTTCCGCCGGTCATCAAAGATGCTATGTAAGGATATAAGTCCCGCCATGCCCAATCGCAGAAACCTTCGGGTTTTTCATACGTCGTTACGAAAACCTGGCCTTCATGAAAGGCAGGGCATTTCTCGATTTCTTCATCACAGTAGTGCTGGAATTCCTTGAAAACGTACGTCTTTAGAACGGTAATTTGTATTTTGTGCATTGAAACCTCCATCGTAACCTATGAAATGCAACCGCGCCCGGATTTTTTCATCTATGCTTGCTGCAGGGGGAGCAATGCCGTTATTCCTTCACCTTTGACTTTAAGAATTCGCCCAATTTTTTGTCGATGTTATTGATATGATTTATCCACCACTCCCCGAGCAGCCAATTTGTTTCCGGGAGTGTTGATAGTTCATTGACAGATTTATCCAGTTTCTTTTTTAATTTTGCAAAATCTTGTTTGAACTTATTGTGTTGTTCCCTGTGCTCCACAGAGTGGGGATAATCATGTTTTTTCATATACTCTTCTTCGGTATTGAAGTGAGACCGTATATACTCATCGAGGAACTCAAAAACGTGTTTGATCTCTTCTGCGCCCTTCCCCTGGTTGCAGGCATCGAACAGCCGGTTCATGGTATGAAACAGCTCCCTGTGTTGATCGTCGATCTTGCTTACTCCAGTCAATAAATTCTCGTTCCACGTCAGTGACATATGCGCTCTTCCTTCCTCCGTACTGTACATTCTGTTGCAGAGAAATAGTATCATGAAATCTGAAAACTTTCCAATGATTTCATGAGACAACGGGAATGAGTTTGAACAGGGGAAAGATGGAAATCACAACTCTACCCGATCGTCCCGGGTAAGGGGATGATTGGAGAAGGGTGATAAAACACGTTGACTTACCGACAGTATACCTATAAAACAACCTTAAAAATTCATAGGAGAAGATGAATGGGTAGAAAACCGGTTTCTTTTCATACCCACGGTAAAACTAACGTATGACACAATCATTGCAGGCATTTATACTCGGCGTTGTCCAGGGGCTTACAGCGTTCCTTCCGGTAAGCAGCTGGTCGCACCTCATTGTTTTCCCCTGGCTGCTGCACTGGAACGACATCTTCCTTAACAGCCTTACATTCCAGGTGGCCCTCCAGCTCGGCTCTGTGCTTGCGCTGATCAGCTTTTACTGGAAAGAATGGCTTACACTGATAAAGGAATTTTTTACCGGCATTATAGAAAAGCAGCCATTCGCTAATTTTCACAGAAGGCTTGTCTGGTATGTTATCGCAGCCACGATACCGGGTGCAATCTTCGGTTATCTTTTTGAAAAGCAGGTCAAGGAGGTGCTGAGAAACCCGCTCAATGTGGGCGTCGCGATGATAGTATTCGGCATTGTTCTCTATTTTGCCGATCGTGCAGCCCGCTCCAATACAAGGGACTACGGGCAGATAACACTCAAGGACAGCATTGCAATAGGGACTGCACAGGCAATCGCACTGGTCCCGGGCGTTTCGAGGTCCGGGATTACCATGACAGCGGCACTTTTCCTCGGGCTCGATCGTGAGACATCAGCGCACTTTTCCTTTTTGCTTGCCATGCCCATACTCCTCGGCGCCTCACTGCTGAAGCTCCACAAGCTGGTCCATTACTTCCCGGCATCAGAGGTCAGGCCGTTCATCTGGGGTATTGCAGGCTCTGCCATTGTCAGCTATATTGTAATCGGCGTGCTGTTGAAGTATCTCAAAAAGCACAGCTTCATTCCTTTTGTATGGTACCGGCTATTATTCGGAACGTTTTTGATTGTCATGTATTTTACAAGATAGGGTAAGGAGGTTTTATGGGATATGTTAATAAGGTCATCCTGCTCGGGAATCTCGGCAAGGACCCTGAGATCCGGCAGCTTCCGAGCGGTCAGAATGTTGCATCGTTTTCACTCGCTACCACAGAGAACTACACCAGCAAAACAGGAGAGCGGGTAAAGCAGACGGAATGGCACAGGATCACGGCTTTCGGCAGGCTTGCGGACCTTGCAGGCAAGTACCTTCATAAGGGCAAACAGGTATATATTGAAGGAAAGCTCAGGACACGGCAATGGGAGGACAACAACCATCAGAAGCACAGCACCACGGAAATTGTTGTTTTGACAATCCAGCTCCTCGGCCAGGCAAACTCAGGCGGGTCTTCGCAGGATGATTTTACAGAGCCTGTTCCTGATCCGGCGGCAAACAGCGAACCGTCAGGCGCCCCTGATGACGATGTTCCGTTTTAGCCCAAAAGCCGCATTTGAAAAATTAAGTCGACGGACTTATCTTGTATCTGGCGGGAAGGGAAGCCTGTGCAATGCTCCTTCTCAATATTGCAGTTTTCCGGTTTATTATAAAAACAAAATGAAAAAGGAGATACAGATGAAAAAGGGCATATCAAGAATAGCCGCGGCACTGGTATTCGCAATGCTGATGCCGTCACTGGTATTTGCGGGGTACGAGATAACGCAATCGCAGACAGGCATGCACGGCGCGACGAAGAGCACGATGTTTATATCCAAAAATAAATACAAGACCGTGCAACCCGAATCACAGATGATCGTCAATTTTGCAACGGACAGGATCATCGTAACGAATGAAGGCAAAAAGACGTACTGGGAAGGCACAACCGAAGAGTACATAAAATCCATGCAGGCGATGCAGGACGCTTCCATGAAGCGGATGCAGGAAATGCTGAAAAAACTCCCGGAAGCACAGAGGAAAGAAATCATGGAGGTACACGGTATCAACACGGAAAAACCGAAGATAAACGTTTCGATCAAAAAGACCGGCAAAACGGAAACGATCGCAGGGTACAAAGCGGAACAATATATCGTGAACAATAATGGCGAGCCATTCGAGGAACTGTGGATGGCAAAGGGGATTAACCTTGCAAGAGAGATAAGCCCGGAGAAATTACAGGCGTTCTCGGCAAAGCTCAAAAAGACAACCATGGGCGGTGCAACAGCCGGAGGCGTGGGCCTGTCAAAGGCATACATGGACTTGTTCAAGCACGGCTACCCTGTAAAACAGGTTTTTCAAAACAATATGATGACCATGGCTGTTGACAGTGTAAAAAAGGCAAATGTCCCGGACAGGGTGTTTGATGCACCCAAGGGCTACACAAAGATTAAATCCCTCCAGGAATTCTTCATGAGCCGTCAGGGCATGAACATGGGAATGCATTAAACTAAAAGCCGTATCTGCGAATCAAAGAAGGGCGGTTCTGTGAACCGCCCTTCTTTTTTGTCCGGATGTGCCGTCAATTTTTTTCGCTTGCTTTGCTATAAAATCTATAATAAACATTAATCTTAAATCCCCTTAAGGAGGCGTATAGATGTTTTCAAAAAGACATTTGATTTTATCTCTCACAGGATTATCACTGTTATTGGTCTCCACACTACAATTCTCCGCGTGTTCCGGCAGTTCGAGTTCCGGCACTTCAATCGGTCCGAACGATCCGTTTGCAGGGCTGGCGGTAAGCCAGACCATCCAGACACCGCAGGCATCGCTCCAACACCCCGTTGAAGTTATCAGGGATACCTGGGGTATTCCTCACATATACGGGACAACAATAACCGATGTCGCGTTTGCCGAGGGCTATTCCGAGGCGCAGGACAGGCTTTTCGAGATGGACATGTTCCGGCACATTGCAAACGGTACCTTGACGGAATACTTCGGTACCCAGGCATTAAACGAGGACATAACGAACAGACTGAATGGTTTTGCAACCATTTCGCAGATTGTATGGGATCAGACACCGCCGGATCTTCAGGGCATACTTCAATCGTTCTGCAACGGCATAAACTTTTATCTGAGCCAGCTGGCACAGCAGGTACAGGCAAATCCCAATGCAAAGGTACTGCCTGCAGAGTACTCAACCGCGCTCATGGGAATAACAATTACCGATATTAAGCCTTTTACCCCGCAGGACATGATAGCATTCGGCAAGTTCGAGTCCTACAGCCTTATCATGGAGGATGAAGGAACCAAGATCCACGCCACGCATTACTTTAATGCAGCATCGGCAGCATTCACCTCTACTTCATCAGACCCCGGCCTGGCTCATTTCTCGGGTCTTACCTATGACTTTGCACGTTCAGAGCCTGCCGAAAAGGCACCCGGCGTACCTCTGCCGAACCAGTTTTCCTATGCGACCTCGACAACATTTTCATTGTTATCGTACAACGGTTTCCAGCCTATGACATCACCGGTTTCCCTGAACACTGCGGCTTTACAGCCCTTGCAGGTAAACCAACAGTCTATCGATGGTGCAGAGGCATTTTACAAATCATTACAGAACGGTCCTTTCGGCTTTCTGTACAAGCCCCGCGAAGCAGGTGAGATTGGCAGTAACAACTGGGTAATCAGCCCAAGCCTTACAAAAGATGGATATGCGATCCTCGCAAACGACACACATCTTCCACTCTACAACCCGCCGATATGGTATGAAGTCCATATCAACACAGCAGCAATAGGCAAGGGAAACATCAATACCATTGGTGTCGTATTCCCCGGGGCACCTGGTGTGATCATAGGACATAATGACTATATCGCATGGGGAGACACAGTGTTTCCGTCCGATGTCATCGATGTTTATCAGGACACGGTTGTAAATGTCTCGGGTCAAGATTATGTCATGTATGGTGGCCAACAAATACCCATACAAACCGTGCCCATGGTCTTTCATTACGGAGGTGCATTGGGCAGGGGTTTATCTGCAACAACGGTTACCGTGGACACCTATTATGTTTCCATTCCGGGCCACGGGTCAATGCCGATATGGCCGGGGAGCTACACACCGGGTTCCAGCGCAGCCATTGCATTTACCTGGACAGGTTTGATGCCTTCAAACGAGTTTGAGGCTTTTTATGGGATCGACCAGGCGCAAAACCTTACCCAGTTTATCGCGGCACAGAACCACTTCAAGGTTGGCGCACAGAACTTTGTGTATGCGGACATCTATGGGAACATCTATTTAACAGACCAGAGTTCCATACCTTTACGGGGTCCGGACACGCAGCTTTCCACGGCAAATGCACTGCCGAGCGGTTTGCCGTTCAGCGATTTCACATATCCGCCGTATCTTATGCTGCCGGGCACTGATCCGAATGTTTACTGGGCAGGCATGGTGCCGACATCGGCAGTGCCCTACGTAGAAAACCCTGCTCAGGGCTATATAGCTACGGCAAACGAAGACCCTGTCGGTGTAACCTATAACAATGAGCCGCTCAATAACCCGTACTATCTGGGAGGTTTCTTTGACCCGGGGTACAGGGCATGGGAGATTGACAAAGATATAGAAGCAGCGGGTAAAGGAAATATCGACCTTGCGTATGTCCAGAACGTTATCCAGGCAGATCACACAGACACCTACGCTTTGCAAATACTTCCTTTCCTGCAAAAGGCATACACTGATATGGCAAATACCATTACGGTTACGTC
>DAHXOM010000110.1 GCA_027364825.1 bacterium
AAGATGCAGGACGGGCTATGGGAGATAACAACGTCGATGGAGATGAAAGGCATGAAGATGCCGTTTCCCATGAAGCCGGTAACGCAGACACAGTGTATCTCGAAAAAGGACGTTCAGGACCCGGAAAAAACAGTGCCTCAGGCATCGAAAGAAAATAAAGACTGTAAAATGAAGGACTACAAGGTTTCCGGCAATCATGTAACATGGAAGGTTGAATGCAAGGGCAAGCACCCTGCAACCAGCACGGGAGAGATGACCTATAGCGGGGGCACAAGCTATGAAGGCACCATGACCATGGAAACACAGGAGCAGGGCAGTCACAACATGCAGATGACCTATCATTTTAAAGGCAAACGCATCGGCGATTGCAAATAAATATATCAAGACAACTACAGCGGCGGCCTTCAGCAGGCGGGATGCCGTTGTAGTGCTCTAGAAAAGGTGTGAAAAATGGTTTTTGCGGACAGAGAAGAATATATAAAGTTAAGGGATGAGGTAAGGAAATTTAATCTCAAAGAGTTGGCTCCCGTGGCTTCGGAGTCCGATGAAAGAGAGACCTTTCCCCTCGATGTACTCAGGCATGCCGCGGGTCTCGGCTATGTAGGGCCGCACCTGCCCGAACAGTATGGAGGCATGGGTGATTATTATGCAAAGGCTGTTGTGTATGAAGAGAACTGCAGAGTGTCTTTCGGGTACAACCTTTCTTTGAATGCATCGGATCTGATCTTCGCAAACAATATTGCAAGGCATGGGACAGAGGAACAAAAACGGAAATACCTCCCCGGTGTAATAAAAGGCGAAAAGATAGGCTGCTGGGCTTTGACAGAGCCCGATGCAGGCTCGGACGCATTATCGATAAAGACGACATGGAAGAAAGACGACGGCCATTACATCATCAACGGCGGGAAGACGTTTATAACCAATGCACCCATAGCGGATTTTTTTATTGTGATTGCGAGAAAGCCCGGCTCCACAAAAGCAGAGGGCGGTTGTGCGTTTATCCTTGAACGGGGCATGCAGGGTTTATCCACGGGCAAGCCGTTCAAAAAACTCGGGGGAAGGTGCTCGCCGACCGGCGAGATTGTGCTGGAAGACGTAAGGGTATCCGTGGATCACCTGCTCGGCAAAGAAGGCAATGGATTTAAGGACATGTTTTTATCCCTCGACGTGGAACGTGCTTATACTCCGCTTTCAAGCATCGGTATCGCACAGGCGTGTCTCGACGAGGCCGTCTCATACGCAAAGCAGAGAAAACAATTCGGCCAATATATATCGGAATTCCAGCTTATCCAGGAAAAGCTTGCGTTCATGTCCGCGGAACTTGAGGTGGCCCGCCGTTATGTTTATAACCTTATCGAACTCATGGTCCAGGGGAAAAGGATTACCAAAGAGGCTTCCATTGCAAAGCTGTTTGCCTCCGGCATGGTCAACAGGGCAGCTCGAGAGGCGATCCAGATCATGGGCGGTTACGGATACATGCGGGAGTACAAGGTCGAGAGATATTTCAGGGATGCAAAGCTGCTCGAGATAGGTGCAGGCACATCCGAGATCCAGAAACTCATCATAGCAAGGGAGCTGCTGAAGTAGCAAAGCAACAAACATTCATCATCAACTTGCTTTATTTCTTTTCATTTTATAACGCCTCAAGATATTTTATATCTGCTTTATCCTGCTGCCTGCCTGCTTTTTATATCCATTCTTCTTTTTTTGATTTTATCGCAAAATCCATATTCAGTTTGTTAAAAAGAGAAATATAATCAAGCAGAGGTATCTTTTACCATAGACTTACCGTAATTGCCATAAATCACCTCTTCCTTACCCGGTAAGTTGTCCCTCGCAGTGTCTTTTTCTCCCCATTGTACCTATATTTAATAGAGTAATTTTCAAATATTGGTAAAAGGAGGACAAACACATGGAAACGTTCGATTACACGGTCCAGACGACTAAGGCCTTCGATCAGGCTGTGAGCGCCATCGAGGCAAAGACAAAAGAAAAGGGGTTTGCCGTATTACATATCCACGACGTGCAGGCAATCTTTGCAAGCAAAGGTATCGGGCATGAGCCGTTGAAGATCATCGAGATATGCAATGCAAAGTATTCGAACCAGGTACTTGCAAAAGACATAAAGATATCGCTGATGCTTCCCTGCCGTATCAGTGTTTATGTTGAAGGCGGAAAAACATACATCAGTGCCCTGAAACCAAGGTTAATAGCGGACTTTTATCCGGAAGCCGGAATACGTGCAACAGCGCAAGAGGTGGATACGATCGTCCTGGGCATTGTGGATGAGTCGAAATAGTAATCAACTGTCTCTCGTTTTTCAAAGCCATGTGAAGTAAGAAGGGAAACGATTACCAATTATTTGAAAGTATTGGAGGTAACTTCGATTGTAAATATTATTCGTCCCTTCAGCTCTTACAAGCCTGCTGAGATTATTTCTGCCCCAAAGGTGTATTCTTTTGATACAGGATTTATATGTGCATGGAAAGGGTGGGAAAAATTGCGGCAAGAGGATTTGGGGATATTGTGAGAACATTTTGTTTTAAATGAAATTTACGCAAGCCTGCAAACTGAAATGATTTGTTACTGGAGGGATAAGCGGAACCACGAGATTGATTTCGTCGTTGCCCGTCAAAAAGATGCGCCGGTAACTATTGAATGTAAGTGGACTTACGATAGTTTTGAGCCGAAGGACCTGATTGCATTTCGCAAACACTATTCAGAGGGTAAGAATATCGTCGTTGTACCAAATGTGGACAGATCATTCAGTAAGAATTATGAAAACATCTCAGTAAAATTTGTAAACCTTCCTTC
>DAHXOM010000123.1 GCA_027364825.1 bacterium
CTCGGACCGGAACCGCTGCGAACGGCCTGGATGGCTTTTTTGGCCGCCTCGTAGACCGCCATAACATCCATTTCTCCATTGTTCGCCCTGAGCAGTTTTGCGATATTCGTTGCAAAGTATATCTCATCATCAACTATCATAACCTTCGTCATCTCTATCCCCCTTTCATTTCAATGTGCAGTAGATGTTTCTTCTGCATGTAAATATTAGCACGGTGCGTGCCAGGGGATAACAAGTTGTAACTATATGAAATACTTGACGTTATGTTTAGTGCGACGAGTAAAACAGATTAATAATAAACAGTCTTGTTGAAAAATGGAGAGAGGATAGAGATATATTCAGAACAACTCGGTTACAATACCGTCCATGACGCACATGCCTTTTACCGTGAGGCTTAATTTGTTATCCTGTATTTTTATGAGGCCGTCGTCTGTAAGGTGTTTCATGAGTGTCTTGTTCTTTACAAGTTCAGTGTCAATACCCTGCCATGTCCTCAAAGAAAGGAATATATGCTCAAGTGTTTCCGCATCCGTGTCCAGTACCTCAACCCGGCTTATAGGGAAAGTTTTGCCATCATTGTTCAGTACCTTTTCAGTATATGCCGAAGGCGGGTATGCGTTCTCGTAGCGTGCCTGTGCCGTCATACCTATCCACGGCAGTCCGGTCTTGAAAAATCCATGTGCTCCCGATCCTATGCCGAGATAATCGCCCCGCTGCCAGTAGTTCATATTATGAACGGACTGAAAACCTTTCTTCGCAAAGTTGGAAACCTCGTAATGTTCATACCCTGTATTGACCATTTCCTCGTGTATTTTCAGGTAAAGCTCTTGAAATGCGTCATCATTCAATGGCTTAAAGATTTTATCAAAGGATAACGGTGTGCCCTGTTCGATCGTAAGGTAATAGAAAGAGACATGTTCGGGTTTGACGGCTTTTATACCATTCAGCTCTTTGGTGATATCTTGTGAAGGTATACCGTAGATAACATCGACATTTATATTCTTGAATCCCGCACTCCTTGCCTTTTCAATCGCCGCAAAGGACGAGTCCGTATTATGGAGCCTGCCCAGGGATTTTAGTACATTGTCATCGAAAGACTGCAGACCTATGCTTAGGCGGTTAATGCCGAGATTGTGCATTGCCTTTAATTTTTCCGCCGATATGCTTTCCGGATTGGCCTCAATGGTGATTTCTATATTGTCCTTTATGGTCAGGGACAAACTTATCGCTGCGATAATTTGTTTGAGCTGTTCCGGTTCTAATAATGATGGTGTACCTCCGCCGATAAATATACTTTTAATCTCCCTGTTGGACAGGAACGGCCTGTAGAGCTTGAGTTCGGATTTCATCGCGTCTATGTAGGTATCTATATCTTTCACCTCGTGGGCTGTTGACAGGAAATTGCAATACCTGCACTTCTTCTTACAGTATGGTATATGTATGTAAACCGAATAAGATTCCATATTTAATATGCTCAATATAATATCTATATTATAATAATGCAAGCTATAGGAAATCGCCCTACATTAAAACAAGTATTGGAAACTTTTTACCGGCAATACGACCTGCGTCAGCGTATTGCCTATGATCCCGTTGAACTGCCTCACCGGTATAAAAAAAAGCCCGACAGAGAAACCGCGGGGTTCATAGCTTCGTGCTTTTCATACGGCAGGGTCGATCTGTTCAAGCCCGTGATCGAAAAGATACTCCGAATTGCAGGCACCGGTCCGTATGAGTTCATGCTGAATTTTGATGTACGCAGAGACGCGCATCTATTCGACGGTATAAAGTACAGGATGAATACGACAAAGGACATCTTGGCTTTTCTGCATCTGCTTTCTGTACTTTTGAAGGAAAACGGTACTCTGGGGGCATTTTTTAAGCATAACTTCATCAAAGATGAGCCAAACGTTATCCCTGCACTTTCAAAATTCGTGAAGGCTTTCTATTCAGGGGATACGTCCTCTATATACGGCAGAAACGTCCGGCCGTTCGGGCTTTTGCAGATGCTGCCATCCCCGGACAAAGGGAGTACGTGCAAACG
>DAHXOM010000131.1 GCA_027364825.1 bacterium
CCCTGGTCTCTTCATAAGCCTCGTTGAGCGTCTTCCCTCCGACAAAGGCATCCATAAACTTATCAGCTGCTGTTGACACCCTTTTATAAGAAATATACTTAAAAACAATAATTGCCCAACTCAGGATAGACATTATAAGCAGGATTATGAGGACAGCTTTAGCTACAGGTCCTGCGGCAAGTATCATGGAACCTATGGAGCCCGTACCGCCTTGAGTTATTACGGACAAACTTAAAATACTAATTAGATTATTCATTTTTATTCTTTATTCTTTATTCTAAAAATATCCCCCGTCTGCGGCGGGGGATATTTTCGTGAATTCTATCTCAATAGATTACTGAGCGATATGAAATTCGTCTCTTCTGTTTTCAGCCCATGCCTTCTCGTTATTGGCAGTATTGATAGGATCCGATTTGCCATAGCTTATTGTGGACAACCTGCCCGGAGCTACACCGAGTGTAACCAGATAATCTTTGGCAGCCTGTGCCCTTTTTTCTCCCAGCGCGAGATTGTATTCAACCGAACCTCTGTTGTCACAGTAACCCGCTATCTGAACATTTACGTTTGGATTTACGCTCAACACTTTGGCATTATCCTCAAGTATTGTCTTTGCATCGGGCCTGATATTGTATTTGTTAAAATCAAAGTGGATCGTCAGGAATTCCTTTTGAATATCTGCAATCGATTTCTCCACCGGTTGCTGTACCTGCGCTGTTGCTGCAGGCTGTTCTGCTGTCTGCGTGGCTGTCTGTGCTGCCGGGGGCTGCTGCTCCGGTTTTACTGTTTCCTTTTTTGCACAACCCGCTATCGTTAAACCTGAGATAGCGAGTAGACCTAAAACTACTGTTATTTTTTTCATAGTTCCTCCTTTTTGTTTTATTGTTGTAAATCTAAAGCACTAATTTGCATAAGTCAATCGTTCAATCCTGTACTATCTTATTCCAATTTAAACCACTCAACACTGTCCCTTAAATGTGCAAGCGTATCTTTTAATTTCACCAGCAGCGTCTCTGTTTGCCGGATGGTAGAGACATTTTCTTCTATGTTTTTCAAACTATTGTCGATGGTATCAACCGCTGTCTTATTTTCCTGCTTCTGGATACCAAGCGTCTGGTTGACATTGGTTATCGCATGCATGGTACTGTCTGCGTTCTTTGCGATGAGCTGTATGCTTTTTGTCTGCTCGGATGTGGCTGTGTGGAGTTTATTCGTCAGATCCTTTATACCATCCACAGTATGGCTGATCTGCGAGGTACCGTTCACCTGATCATTCATAGCAGTCAGTATCTGTTTTGATACCTTTGATATCATTTCCTGCGCCTCTGCTATGGTATTCATGGTTATCGTTTGTTCCTTTATCATTTTTTCAATCGACATGGTCACCGTATGGGCGTTCTTTGTACTCTCGTTGATAACAGAAAGTTTTTTATGCGTTGCACGAGTGAGGTTAATGCCCTCCTCCACCGCCTTAATACCGCCGTCAGCGGCAAGTTTCGCTTTCTGCATCTCTGACTTTATACTCTTCACTATCTTATCGATCTCTGTAGTGGATATTCTCGTTCTTTCGGCAAGCTCGTTGATCTCCTGTGCCACGACGACAAATCCCTTTCCGTGCTCACCCGCCTGGTTTGCTATTATTGCCGCATTGAGTGCGAGCAGATTGGTTTTATCGGCGATTAGGTTGATACTGTCCAGGACCTCAGCTATCTGGTTTGAACTTTTGACAAGCAGGTTTATGGAATTCACGATTTCATCGGTTGTCTGTTTAATCTTTCCGATACCTTCAATGGTAACATCCGCTGACTTCAACCCGTCCAAAGATTCATTGACAACAATTTCCGCCAGTTTCGAGTTGTTGATGGAATACGCGCTTATCTCTTTTGTCGATGAACGTATTTCATGAACGGACGAACTCGACTCTTCTATATATTTGGAAAGCTCTCCGAGGTTGTTTGTTACTTCTTTTATCGAACTTACTATCTCCTCTATTGATATGGATATATCCCCTATGGAGACCGTCAGTCTCTCCGCCGAGTTGTCGACCTCTCCTATAGAACTCGTAAACTGGTTCAGCGCCGACGTGAGATCGGAATACTGGGTAACGATGCCTTCCACGGTATTGGCAATAGTATCTATTGCAGATATCGTTGAGTTTATGGAACTAAATGCCGTCTTGAGGCCTGATATTTCCCGTGAAGAAGCCTTTTCAAGATTGTTATAGGTGTCCGACAGAGAAACAGAAATGCCGACAACGTCTTTTGTCACGTCCCTAATTTTTGCAATAACATCTTTTAACTTGATCGTCGTATCATTGAAAGCATGTGTCAAAATACCGAACTCATCGGACGAATAGACCTGTGCGCTGTGGGTAAGGTCTCCGCTTCCAATCCACCTCGTATAGGAAAGCAGTTTTGCCGCAGGTTTTGTAATAAGAAATCCGGCGAAGTAGGTGATAAATATGATAACTATATATGCAATCGATGCGGTCCAGATATTCTGGTCGAACACATTAAATATAAAAGATGCCACTTTTTCATTGGACAGTGTAATGGAGATATAAGCAACCTGATTGCCGTTTGCATCGGTTATCGGATTGATAAAATACCGGTACTTGTTCGTCTCTACAATGGTTATGCCCGACCGCGGCGACTTTAAATAATTCTGCAGTTGATCTGTCAGTGTCCTGCTGTTCAGCAGCTCCGAGGATGAAGCTATGATAGTGCCGTCCGGCGTAAATACATCCACAGAGGTTATCCCTTCTACCAGGTTCATAATGCCCGACACGGTAGACTCCGACACCGTAAGTGCGGCACCGGTAAAGGACTGTCCGGCTATCCGGGACCCTATTCTGCTTGATTCCTGCTGTATTAAGCTCTCGGTCTCCGTTGTAATAAGGCCGGTAAATTGTGATTTGAGGTTATACCAGCCCATGATTAACTGGGCGGCCTCGAGCACCAATAATAATCCTGCTATCAGCAATGTGATTTTTATTCTTATATTAACATTAAACACGTTAAAGCCTCCTTACTCCGCATACAAGCCTTCTATACACTAAGAACGGGTATACAATCAAGTGTTTGAGTATTCAAGAACTATGTTGTATTTTTATATTAACCCTTCAGCACACCAAGCAGGATATCGTGCAGATGGGAGTTCGAAGCGACTATATGGTCGTTATAAATGGAATAGGGGTTGCCTTTGAAATCCGTAACCATACCTCCCGCTTCCTGTATCATAAGAAAACCGGCGGCAACATCCCACGGCTTCAATTTCATTTCCCAGAACCCGTCGAACCTTCCGGCCGCTACATAACAAAGATCCAGGGCCGCTGAACCATCGCGTCGTACGGCCTGGGCTTTCCTTATAAATTTTATCCAATTATCGATATTGTTCTCGTTCGATGTCCTGATGTCGTAAGGAAACCCCGTGGACAGTAGAGAACGCTCAATAACCTTTACGTCTGAAACATGGAGCTTCCTGTCATTCAAAAATGCGCCTTTACCTTTTATGGCATGAAACAACTCTTTTTTTACGGGATCATATACTACACCCACGATGATCTTTCCTTTATATTCAACCGCTATGGAGACGGCAACAAACGGATATGAATGAAAAAAGTTCGTTGTACCATCGAGAGGATCTATAATCCATTTGTAATTACTTGATTTTGTTATGTCTCCTATTTCCTCGGAAAGAATAGAATGTCCGGGGAAGCTCCCGGATATTGTGTTTATGATGTTTTCCTCGCATAATTTATCCACATCTGTCACCAGATCCACTGTTCCCTTGTATGAGACGTCCTTTGCTGTATCAATCCTTTTGTTTATGATAGTCCCAGCAATCCTTGCCGATCGTACGGCTATGTTTAGCAGTTCTGCGCCTGATATCATCTTCAAAACCCCTTTAATAACGTGTCTTATTAAAACACTTTTTTGAAA
>DAHXOM010000132.1 GCA_027364825.1 bacterium
AATTATAGCACAGATTGTGCTATAGTCAAGAGGAGCTTCAGACAAGGTCACTGAGGGAAGAAGGGGGTCAGGGCTCCCAATTGGATAGGTGATCATGGGTACGACGAGCCATCGGCAAATAACAAAGGTGCTAAATTTTCGTTTTAATAAGTTCTAACCGTAGAATAGCCAATCAACTATTACATTGCTTATCGTGGCTATCGTTGACGGGGTCAAAAATGACGGGATATCAACATTGGCTTCATACCAAATTACTTTCTCCCTATACTTGCTGATAAACAATCCGAACTCAGTATGACATCACTTGCTCTGCTTTTGCACATTGCTTATTCGAGACGCCTATAGTATGTTGATATCATCTCTGTTCAAGGAGGTTTCGTATGATTATCGACTGTCACTACCATCTCGACGAGCGCCTGCTCAGGACGGATGAGCTGTTGAGCAGGATGGATGCAAACGGGGTTGATAAAATTGCACTCATGGCCCCCATGGTCGAACCATTCAAAGAGCCTTCAGCCTTTCTGGTAAGCCTTCTGCAGTTTCTGTTAACCCACAAACAATTACGGGGTATCGGGAAATCCCTTGTCGCAAACTTTGATGCGAGCGGCGACGTCAATATCCTCGGCAAGATCTATAAAATAGACAAGGACCCGGACAACGTGCCCGTATTCGATGCGGTAAAAAAATACCCGGGCAGGTTTTCCGGCTGGATATTCGTCAATCCGCGCGGCAGGAACGATCAGGTCAAAGAATTTGGAAAATGGAAAAACACTCCGGGTGTTATCGGGGTCAAGGCACACTCGTTCTGGCACCATTTTAAACCCGTTGAACTTGCTCCTGTTGCCCGTTAACTTGCAAAGACCGGCAAGCCCATGCTCATCCATGTGGGATTCGGCGAAGAGGGTGATTTTTACAGCCTCCTCAAAGAGGTGCCGGATTTAAAGCTTATCCTGGCCCACGCAGGCTTCCCTGTTTACCGGGAGACATGGGCACGGATCAAAGACAACAAGCACGTGTTCGTGGATCTGTCACAAACTACCTACGTCGGGGAAAGCATTACCCGGCAGGTCGTCGAATACCTCGGCGTGGATCGATGCCTGTTCGGTACAGACGGGCCGTTCGGTTTTTATGCGTCCGACAAGAAGTTTGATTACGGGTTTATCAAGAGAAGGCTGGAAAGGCTTTTCCCGGATAAGGGTGTACAGAAAAGGCTGCTGGGAGAAAACTTCGCAGAACTCGCAGGAATAAAGGCAACGCCGTAGGCAGGAAACACGCCTGCCCGTGCGCCCTATAGGTCGTTTCCCGAATAGGACAGGTTAAAGCTTTTGTTCATCAGGGGAAAATCCGGCACCACATTACCGGGCCCGGCATGTCCGAGCACTGCCCAGTTGACAAACGAGGGATCGCGGGGAGCAACCCTGCTGATATTCCCCTGTGCATCCGTTGTGATGAAATACACGATCTCGCCCCGCCACCCTTCGACGGCATTTACCGATAGAGCGTCTTTTTTCAAAGCATCCTCTTGCAGGGAAATACGGATGGGCCCATCCGGGAGCTTGTTCAGGGCGTGGAGGATAATATCTATGGATGCTCGCACTTCTTTGACACGGACACGGAAACGGGCATAAACATCCCCGCCCTGTTCGGTTTCGACCTCATCGGGGCGCAGTTCATCGTATGCCGCGTACGGGAAATCAGCACGCGTATCCCTCTCTATGCCGACCGCTTTTGCTGCAATTCCGACAACGCCGTGATCTTCCACGACCTCGTACGGAACCACACCGGTACCTTTCAAACGGTTCAGCAGCGATGTGCTGTTCTCCGCGCCATCGATAATCTCGGAGAAATCCTTCACGATTGCCGGGAGCTCTCCGGACAGTCTGTTCCTTTCTTCACCGGTTAGATCTTTCGCAACCCCGCCAATCACATTGACTCCGCGCAGAAACCTGCTCCCGGTGATCCTCCCGTTGATCTGCATGATGATCTCCCGGAGACGAGCCCCGTGAGCGCCGCCGAAATTAAAACCCGCATCGAGCATAATCGCACCGAGGTCCCCCACGTGGTTTGCCAGTCTTTCCAGCTCCGCATAGATTACCCGGAGATATCTTGCCCGCCGCGGAGCTGTAACGTCTCCCAGCTGTTCTACGGCCTGGCAAAAAGCCAGGGAATGGCTGAACGAGCTGTCTCCCGAGATCTTTTCCGAAAGACGCACCTTCTTGTCCAGGGACAACTGCTCGAACAATTTCTCGCTGCCCTTATGCGTATATCCGAGGCGCGGCTCCAGCAGGAGAATCTCTTCCCCTGCCACGCTGAATCGGAAATGTCCGGGTTCGATAATGCCGGCATGGATCGGCCCTACCGGTATCTCGTATATCCCCTCGCCCTCGACTCTCTGGAACTGATACGTCCCTTGCGACTGTGCGGGACGCGTTTGCCAGTGAAAGTCTTTTCTGAGGGGGAAAATATCAGAAGGCCAGTTTTCATGGAGGATGATTGGCCTTGGATCCGGATGACCTGTCGGTATCAGGCCGAAGAACGTCTGTATCTTTCTCTCATAATTCCATGCCCCATGGATGCCGGGGGTAAGTGACGGAAATTCTTTCGTATCTTTTAATCGAATAAAGGGGATGATAAACGCATTCTCCCCCGGGACACCAAAGATGTACCACACTTTAAAACACCCCTGCGTCTCCCGTTCATCGGTTGCCGCAATGAGCTTGAGCGAGAGCTTTTTGTTGCCGTAAAGCTCCCGGGCGGTTTCTTTGATCCCCGAAGCCGGTACCTCGAAAAAAACGGCATTACCGGAAACGCCGGTCTTTACGTTTTCAGGCAGGTATTGTTTTAAAGTTTCTATCTTCATATCAGTAGTGTGCAGCCGCTCCATTGATTAATGCAAACAAAAATCCGGGGACATGAAAACTCAGGTAAGAAGCTGCGGCAATGAGTGCAAGGGGCGGAACAACGAGCCAGACACTCCCTTCCCCTGCCTTGATCCCTTCCGGTGTTTTACCGAACGACATGGCCGTTACATGCTTGAAGAACCCGACAAACAGGACAACCATCGAGAACAGGGCGACAAGGACAACCGCGGGGTGTGTTTTTATACCGGCGGAAAGAATAAATATTTTGGTGAGGAATATCCCGAACGGCGGTGTACCGGTGATAAAGAGAAACGCCGTGAGGAACAGTATGCCCGTTACGGTAAGCGCGGCAAGGACCCCGGTGACCCTGGCTATCTTCGTCGAACTGTACTTTAACAAGACCGTGCCCGCGGACAGGAACAGGGTGGACTTTATAAGGGCATGGTAGATCATGTGAAGTATCGCGGCAAAAGCACCGATGCCGCCGAACCCGAACCCGAGGGACACAATACCCATATTTTCGATGCTCGAATAGGCGAGCAGCCGTTTATAGTTCGTCTGGGTAAGAATGATCAGGGCAGCGACAAGCATGGAGATTACACCGAACAGAATCAGGAAATTCCGCGAAAAAGATACGCCCACAACCGCATCGGTTATATTTTTGAACCTGAGGACCATAATGAACGCAACATTCAGGAGCACCCCGGACAGCAGCGCGCTGATCGGTGCCGGTGCTTTACTGTGGGCATCCGGCAGCCATGTGTGCATCGGCACAAGCCCGGCCTTGGTCCAGTAGCCGATCAGCACAAAGACAAAAGCAATCTTTGCGATCAACGGATCGAAATGCGCGGTATTGGCCGCAAGCAGCTGCCAGCTGACAAAACCGCTCCCCTGCAGGGAGGTCAGAGGTATAAAATACAGGAGCGTCCCGAAAAATCCCAGGAGCAGACCGATGGAATTGATAATGAGGTACTTCCATGCCGCTTCCATGGCCGAAGGTTTATTATAGAAACTGATGAGGAACGCGGTGGAGAGCGTCGTGGCCTCTATGGAAATCCATGTTACGATGGGACTACCCGCAGTGACGGCGAGAAACATCGCCGCTATAAAAAGGTCCATCAGGACAAAGTATTGCCGTACCCTGGTGAGACCGATGATCCCCTTTGCGGTTTCCTGCCGGAGATACTCGACCGAATAGACGGCCACGGCAAGCCCGACACAGGCAATGATAAGCATAACAATGGCACCGAGCGAATCGACGTAAAAAAATGAGAACGGGACGTAGCTGCCGGAAGAGGCGACCTTGAGGGAGACGAGTATCGACTCAACAAACGCAACGGCCGAAGCAGCGATGGAAGAGGCCTCGATAAGGCGCCGGTGCCTGACCGAAATGCCGATCAACGCGGAGACAAGAAACGATGTCAGAATGATCGGTAATTCCATACCATCAGTCCTTTAAATGCCTCATGGAGGTCACATCGAGCGAACCGAAGTGCCGGTAGATCATGGACATGAATACCGTCGCGATGACGAGCCATACAAAAAGATCGAACATAATGCCCGCCTGCAGTGCCGGTGACTGTTCGAGACCGGCAAACACGGCAAAGACTATAATGCTGTTTTCGAACGAAAGAATACCGATGATCTGCGACAGCGCGCCCTTGCGGTTAATGATCAATCCGAGCGAAAGGAACATGGCCGAAAGCGCAAGCGACAGCAATGCATGGTTGGCCGGGACGATATTCACCAGCGGCGCGAGTTTTTGAGAGTGGGCCATGGCGGTAATAGCGGCAATGATTATCAGCGTGAGCGGGATATTGAGATACGTGCTGACCGAAAACCTCAACCCGTTCTTTTTGATCAACCGGACAAAAAACAACGGTGCAAGAATCACTTTGACGACAAACGCGAGCAGCGTAACGAAGAGCAGGGATACCCTGCCCGTTTCAAGAAAAGAATTGAACAATACCAAAACAATTGCGAGCGATTGTACGCTGTACGCTATCACTGCCCCGGAATTCTTTTTTGTCAGGTGCAGGAATACAACGGTCAGAAAAATGATTCCCAATAATAACCGCAGTGCCATGATACTCATACAGGGACACTCATAACGGATAAACCATCCCAATCGCAATGACATTCAGAATAAAAGATATGATGAGGAGGTCCGGCAGGCGGAAGAACCTGAACTTTGCCATGCTCGATTCAAGCACGGCAATGACCATGCAAAATATGATTATTTTTATGGCAAACGTGGTTATGCCGAAGATAATTGCGGCTGTGTCCGGGCCCTGTGCAATGCCCCAGGGGAAAAAGAGGTTCGATGCCATGGCCGCAAAGATAAAGAGCTTGTTTGCCGATGCCCATTCCATAAGCGCCAGTCTTTTCCCCGAGTACTCGAGGATCATGGCTTCATGGATCATGGTCAGCTCCAGGTGCGTGGCCGGATTATCGAAAGGGAACCGGCCTGTCTCGGCAAGGAGCACGATAAAAAATCCTCCAAACGCCAATATCCTGGGCAAAAAAGACCTCCCGATCGCAAACATACCGGTACCGGAACCGGCAAACAGGTTGGTGGTCCCGCTCACCAGGGCAACCGTCAGGAGCGAAAAGATGAGTCCCCCCTCTGCAAGCGCGGAAACCGTCATTTCGCGGCTTGAGCCGAATCCCCCGAATGCGCTGCCCGTGTCCATCCCCGCAAGCGCCAGGAAGAATGTTCCGATGGAAAGTGTATAGATGACAACCAGCAAATCGCCGGTCAGGGTGTTTTTGAGAAATGATGCAAAGAGCGGTATGCCCGTGCCCGCGACAACGGTCGCGGTAAAGATGATGTACGGTGCGTACCGGAATATCCATGAGGCATCCCTGCTGATCACTTCATCTTTATACAGGAGCTTCCCTATATCCCTGTACGGCTGGAAAATACCCGGGCCCTGCCGGTTTTGCAGCAGGGCCTTGAATTTCTTAATAATACCGGCACACAGGGGCGATATCACCGGCACCGACAGGAACTGTATTGTCCACAGGAGCGTCATCTTCATCACAGCACCCAGAACAGGGCTATCACCAGTGCGATAAAGATATACGAGATGTAGACATTGATGTTCCCGCTCTGGATGTCCTTGGTGCGCAGGGATAACCGGGTAATCATCTCCCGCAGCGGTTTGTAAACGTAAGACCCGTATACATCGCTGATGCCGAGGATAACGGTCCTGGTCTTCGGCAGGTACCTGCTCCGGGAGTCGTTGTATTCGATTTCCTTCTGGATGCTCGGTTTGAGCACGCCTTTAAAGATGAGGATGATCGAACGCGCAAACCCGGTCGCGGTTATTTCCATACGAGGGGTCAGGTCGGTACCGCAGTCCCATGTTTCGCCGATTTTGACCCTCTGCGATCTGTTGATTAAATATTTGACGGTAAACGATACAATAATAAACACAGCGATAAAAATGAATAGAAATGCCGGTGCTGAAACCGATGCAAAGCCGCCCCCCGCTGTTATGCTCTGTTCCGGCGATACGCTGACAAACGATGGGGTGTTCCGGAAAGCATCGAGGTCCCTTCCGATACTTTCAAGAAAAGGTATAAGGTACCCGGAGCATATCCCGAATAAGAAAGACAGCGCAGCCAGCGCCCCCATGGCCGCACGCAACGTGAGCCGTGACTCCTTTGCATGGGCGACCTCCGGGCTTCTCGGACGCGCAAGGAACGTTGCTCCGAACGCCTTCACAAAACAGGCGAGCGCAAGCCCTCCGGTAAATGCCAGTGCGCCTGCCGCCAGGATAAACATCCATTTTGCGGAAAAATCCGGCACTGCAATCCCCTTGAAAAGCGACTGGAACGTCAGCCACTCGCTGAAAAATCCGTTGAACGGGGGTAAGGCCGATATTGCCATGGCCCCCACCAGAAAGAAGAATGCGGTCTGCGGCATAAAGCGGATAAGCCCGCCGTATTCTTCCATGTTCCGCGTATGTGTCTCGTTAATGACCGAACCGGCGCTTAAAAAGAGCAGGGATTTAAAAACAGCGTGGTTTAAGATGTGGAAGAGCGCTGCGATAAGCCCGAGGAGCGCCAGTGACGGCATGCCGAGCGACGAGAAAGTCAGCGCGCTGCCTAAGCCGAGCAGGATGATCCCGATATTTTCTATGCTGTGGTAAGCAAGGAGTCTCTTGATGTCATGCTCGGTAAGCGCATATAAAACCCCGAGCAGGGAAGACACGGAACCTGCAGCGAGCACCGTAAGACCCCACCATATTGGGACAGGCTGGAGCATGCCGAGAAAAATTCTGATGAGCATGTAAATACCGGTTTTGATCATAACGCCGGACATCAATGCGGAGACATGGGAAGGGGCGGCCGGATGCGCGCCTGGAAGCCAGATATGGAACGGTACAATACCGGCCTTCGTGCCGAAACCGATCAGCGCAAGCAGGAAAACGGCGTTTTTTACGGTTAGAGGGATGAGTGCGGCATTGGCCCTCACCGTCTCGAAATCAAAAGAGCCGGTGTATTTATAAAACAGCAGAAAGGATAGGATAATAAAGGCAGTACCCGCGTGGGTCATGATTAGATAGAGAAATCCCGCCTTGATATTGCCCTCGTCGTTGCGGTCGTACACGACAAGGAAGTACGACGTAACGGACATGATTTCCCAGGCGATCAGGAAAAAGATCCCGTTCGATGCGGACACGACAAGGAGCATGGCTGCGATGAACAGGTTGTAGAAAAGGCCCAGGACACCGATGCTGTACGTTTTGTAAAAATGTTTTACATACCCGATCCCGTATACGGAAGAAAAGAGGGCGATCAGGGAAACAACAAAAATAAAAAAGGCGGACAGCCGGTCGATATGGAAAGCCAATGAAAAGAGCGGGGAAAAGGCCGTTTCGACGGCGAACGATACATCGTGCCCGGTTATGATCACGGAGAGTGCAAAAAACAGTCCCCACAGAGAGCCGGCGATCGAGAAAAGGCCGGACCATTCATTGGAGAGCGCGTCATGTTTCCGCAGTACCAGGGAGCCGAGCGCACCTGCGGAAAACAGCAAAAGCAAAACAAAAAGACCCGTCTGATTGGTGATCGTATCCATGTCTTATTGCTTTACCGGTGCCGGCTTCGTATCCAGAGTTTCGAGAATGCCGAGCAGGTGATGGAGTATATCTTCCGGTGTCGGGGGGTCCCCGGGAATCCGGTAATGCACCGGCAGAACGGTATCCACTCCATCCAGCACAGCATAAGAGCCCTTGAATATGCCGCCGTTTATGGCATCGTCACCGACTGCAACCACGATTTTCGGATCCGGCGTTGCTTCATAGGCCTTCTGCACCGCCTTTGCCATGTTCCGCGTTACCGGGCCCGTTACCATGAGCATGTCCGCGTGTTTCGGCGAGGCGACGAAATGGATCCCGAAGCGTTCCACATCATAAAATGCATTGGAAAGGGCGACGAGTTCCTGCTCGCATGCGTTATCGGAACCGGCGTCTATCTGCCGTATCGCGAGGGAGCCTCTGAATAGCCGCTTTACCTTGTCCTGAATCTTTTCGCCGACGGCAATCACCCCCGCCTGTCCGGCATCAGCGGGCTTGATAGGGATTATATGTCCGGGTGTCCTCAGTATTTTTAAAAACAACTTTATCATGAGCGTAAATCATAAGCACAATGCTCCGAATTGAGTCAAGAAAACAACCGGAAAATAGTAAAAAAAGAGTACTTAATCCTCGTTTATAACAATTTTTTCCTCACCTTAATCCTCTGTCAAGTTCATTAACGATAAACAATTCGTGCAATTTCTTTTGGAGCACTTTTTTGGGTATAAGTTTTGTATTGTATTCAGCGATAAGCGCCGGGGAAAGATTTCGACTCAGTGCATACTTAACCACTTCATCATCTTTTGATTTACACAGAATAATACCCACACTCGGGTTTTCATTTGTCTTTTTTATGTCACGGTCGAGTGCCTCAAGATAGAAATTAACTTTGCCAAGATATTCAGGTTTAAAATCGTCTATTTTAAGTTCCAACATCACCAGACATCTTAATCCACGATGGAAAAAAAGCAGGTCTATGAAATAGTCGTTCTTTCCCACCTGAATACGGTACTCCTGGCCGATAAAGGCAAAGTCCTTGCCGAATTCAAGGATAAAATCTTTAATATTCGAAACAATACTTTGCTGAAGGTCTTTTTCGTCGTAAGTTTTGGGAAGATCTAAAAAGTCCAAAACATAGGTATCTTTAAACGCATTTGCCATAGCAGGATTTATTTGTGTCAGTGCAGGTGGCATTTTATTCTTTGAAAGCATTACCCGTTCATAATAGCCGCTATCCAACTGTCGTTCCAACTCTCTTTTACTGTAGTTTTCTTTTACGGACAAACGTATATATAACTCTTTTTCTTCGTCGGTTTTGGTTTTTGAAAGAATAAGGAGATGATGAGTCCAGCTTAATTGTGTCACCAGTGGTGACACAATTTTATTACTGCAATAGGTGTCATAAAATTGACGCATCCGGTATAAACCGCGGCGGGTGAACCCCTTAAACTTCGGATATTTTATTTGTATATAAGTAGCAAGCTGGTCAACGACTGCATCGCCACATTCTGCGGATTCAAGTTTCCTGCTAATATATCCACCGATACTCCAGTATAAACTTACCAACTCTGTATTGACATTTTTTATGGCATTGTATTGAGCTTGCTGAATCAACTTCACTACTTCTGCAAACTGGTTATCAAAGCGTTTTGATAGTTTCATGTCAGAGCCTCTGTTTTCATTATGCCTCCCAATAAGTACTGCATGATTACATATACGCTATTTATTCGTAAAATGTAAAGAAAATAAATTTCTGGAAACAGCGGGGTTAACCACGGACTTTGGACAGAGTTAAATCATAACGCTAAGAGAAAAAGGGCATCGCATGCCCTGCCCCTACAGATATCAAACCCCTTGCCAGGGAAAGATAGCGAGAGACACACTTAACGCTCCTCTTTGTAGAGGGGAAAAAATACCACGTCTAAAGAGTTCCTTTCACGGATGCAGTCTCTTCCTTTTGCTGTACAGGCAGAACATGAAGAAGTAATGAGGTTTGTAGATATTCACCGTTTGATGGGCCGGGGCCTGGGGTATATTGATATGCATCTGCTGACATCCGCTGTGCTGACGCATGTCCCTATCCGGACTCTCGACAATCCATTAAGAAAGGTTTACTCGGAAATTAATCCGGCATTTTGAACAGGACAAAACAGAATAATCAGGGGCTTAATTTTTTAAGCCCCTGATTCACTGTCGAATTTTTGAGGGTTAACGTTCCACTATCTTTAATGCCGCCAGTTCCAGTGCCTTTACGGCGAATATCAGCAGTGCAAAGCGTTCGTCCTTCGTCTGCTTGTGAAAATAGCGGTAGTATATCTGCTGGGCAATGCCCGCAAGCCTGAACAACCCGAAACAGTAATAGAAATCGAAATTATCGATATGCATCCCCGATTTCCCGGCATACCGCTTTACAAGCTCATCCCTTGTCATGGCGCCGGGCATATCGGTCGGCATCATACGGGTCGCCTGGAATTCGGCCGGATCGTCTGCCTGGATCCAGTACGCAAGCGAACTACCGAGGTCCATGAGCGGATCACCTATGGTAGCCATCTCCCAGTCGAGAACGCCGATGATCTTCAGCGGGTCCTCGGGCGACAGCACAATATTATCGAACTTATAATCGTTATGGATGATACAGGATCTGCTGCTTTCTTCCGGCATGTTCTCCTGCAGCCATTTCATGACCGGTTCAAAATCCGGTGCGTCTTCGGTCCTTGCATTCCTGTATCTCCCGGACCACCCGTCTACCTGTCTTTTTACATAACCCTCGGGCTTGCCGAAATCGGCGAGTCCGATCCTTTTGTAATCGATGGAATGCAGCTCCAGCTGCACGTCAAGCAGGTTTTCGCAAAGCTTCCTCGCCTGCTCAGGTCTGAACACAAGACCCTGGGGCAGGTCCCTTCTGAGAATAATGCCGCGTATGCGCTCCATAACGTAGAAGGGGCAGCCCATGACAGCGGGATCCTCGGTATATAAAAGCGGTTTCGGACAATAGGAGAAAACAGGGTTCAGTGCATTCAGTATGGTATACTCCCTCTTCATATCATGCGCTGTTTTGGCCTTTGTGCCGAAGGGCGGCCTCCGGAGCACAAGCTCCTTTTCTCCGACCTTTATCAGGTAGGTAAGGTTCGAATACCCGCTCGGGAACTGCTCGACAACGAGGCTGCCGTCAAGGCCGGGTATATTTTCTTTCAGAAACTTCTCCGTAATAGGGACGTTGAGCTCTTCCCCTTCCCGTATCTTTCTTGACTTATCTGTAAAATTCATAATTACTCCATTTTTAGGATTTTGCCTGAATTTAAAATATTAATTTCGGAAGGAAGAGTTTGATCCGAAGTGAAGCGAACCCCGTTAGAAAGGTCATAATGACAAGTTGGGTAGTTTACCATAGCAAAAAACTATATTCTGACAGAATACAAGTTTTAGCCGTTTCGAACGGGGTGAAACACTTACGAACTGCTTGATATGCTTTCATAGTACTCTGCGTGGACAGCTTCTCTTTTCGTGACAAAGAATAAATAATGCATGTTGTAATGACAATCCCGTTTAGCATAAAGAGCTTTGTTTCACGAACAGAGGAGAAAACTCTTCCTTCCATTATATTTTTGGAGCTCAGCGCACATCTTTTCCTTCGTAGGTCTTAAGGATCCGTTTCGCGACAGACATCTTGTGGACCTCGTCGGCACCGTCGTATATCCTTGCGGCACGCTCGTGCCGGTAGAAAAACGCCAGGATCGTATCATCCGTCATGCCGAGCCCTCCGTGGACCTGCAGCGCCCTGTCCACAACCCGCTGCAAAACGCCGGCGACATAGAACTTTATGAACGAAACATCGTCCCTCGCCTCTTTCTGGCCGAGCTTCTCTATCTTCCATGCCGCATTCAGGACCATGAGGCGTGCAGCGCTGATCTCCGCGGCAGAATCGGCTATCCATTCCTGGATGATCTGCTTTGTCGAAAGTGTTTTTCCGTCGGGCGACATGATCCTCTTCGAGGCCCGTGAGCACATGAGATCGAACGCCCTGTTGCAGATACCTATCCATCGCATGCAGTGATGTATCCTGCCCGGGCCCAGTCTTTCCTGCGCAATCACGAAACCCATGCCCTCGGCCCCGAGAAGGTTTTTCTGCGGGACCCTGCACGACTGGAACGCTACCTCGCCGTGCGAAAAATAATCCTCACCCGTATGTCCCATGACGGGGATATTTCTTACAAGGCTGTAACCTTTTGTGCCGGTCGGGACGATGATCATGCTTGCCCTCATATACGGGTGTGCGTCCGGGTTTGTTATTGCCATAACGATGGTAAATGCTGAGCCGTCCGCTGCTGTCGAGAACCACTTCTGTCCGTTTATCACATAATCCTCTCCATCCCTGACCGCGGTCGTCTCGAGCATAACAGGGTTCGACCCCGGCATCTCGGGCTCCGTCATGCTGAAACAGCTTCTGATCTCGCCTTCGACAAGCGGCTTCAGGTATTTTTTCTTCTGTTCGTCCGTGCCGTGGAGAAAGAGTATCTCCATGTTCCCCGCGTCCGGAGCCTGGCACCCGAAAACATAATGACCGAGAGGAGACCTTCCCAGGGCCTCGGAAACAAGCGCATGTTCTATAAGGTCAAGCCCCATGCCTCCGTATTCCTTTGGCTGGTTCGGCGCCCACAGCTCCATTTTTTTGACCATCTGCCTTTTTTCTTTGAGCCGCGGCAGCATGCTTTTGATGCTCTTGTTCACAAATTCGGGTTCAAGCGGGATAAGCTCTTTATCGACAAACTCATTGATCATGCCTAAGATTACCTTCATCTTTTCGGACACTTCAAAATCCATACATTCTCCTTTCATGCCTCTTGCAGAGGCCGGTACTGTGCGGGCGTTTATCCGAGCAGGTCCTTAATACCTTTTTTGTACGGTGGAATGATAACACCCCGCTCCGTTATTATCGCCGTAATGTACTTTGCAGGGGTAACATCAAAAGCAGGGTTGCGTACCTTTATGCCCATTGGGGCTATTTGCTTCCCTGCTATTGTTACAACCTCTTTCTGCGGCCTTTCCTCTATAATAATGCCGTCTCCGGAGGGGATCGTGGGATCGAATGTCGAGGACGGTGCTGCGACATAAAACGGGAGGTTATGCATACGGGCAAGCAAGGCAACGCCGTAGGTACCGACCTTGTTCGCGGTATCACCATTGGCGGCGATCCGGTCGGCGCCGACGATACAGGCGTTGATAAGCCCCTGCTTCATCATCCACCCGGCCATATTGTCCGTAATGAGCGTTACATCAAAACCATCCTGCTGGAGTTCCCAGGCAGTCAGCCGGGCCCCCTGTAAAAAGGGCCTTGTCTCGTCCGCAAAAACCTTGATCTTCTTGCCTGCATCCTTTGCCGAACGGAGCACACCGAGTGCGGTACCGTAGCCCGCCGTTGCGAGCGCACCGGCGTTACAATGCGTAAGGACGGTCCATCCGCTTTTTATAAGCCGTTCACCATAATCGCCCATCCTCTTGTTCGCATCGATGTCCTCATGGTAAATGTGTACGGCTTCCCTGTACAATTTCCCCGTTATTTCAAGCGGTGCCGATGTTCCGGAACGCGCTACCGCAAGCATCCTGTTTACGGCCCATGACAGGTTATGCGCGGTTGGCCGTGCATTGATAATGTGCTTGCACACCTTCTCAAGGCCGGCAAGATATTTCCGGCGGTCGTTTGTTTTTATCGCCCGCGCGCCGAGCCACACCCCAAATGCCGCTGTTACGCCGATCGCAGGCGCACCTCTCACTGCCATCTTCTTTATGACGTCATACGCGTCCCGGTATGTCCTGACCTTCAGGTAATGAGTCTTTGCGGGTAAAAGCCTCTGGTCCAGCAACAGTATATGATCCTTTTTCGGAATAAGTGTGTAAAAGGACATGGCTATTTAAACAACTGCTGTATTGCTTTCTGGCCCTGGTTCTGGATCTCCTGGAGGTTCTTGTTCTGCTGTATTGCTTTATTGTTTTTCAGGTTGTTGTTGAGCTGTTTATTCAACTGCTGGATGACCTGCTTCTTTGCAACCTCTTTGATCCTCTGCTCGTACGCCTGGGCATCGAGCTTGAACACCGGCCTTCTGATGTCGCCGGTCAGGATAAACGGTATCTCTGCCTCGCCCTGTTCGTTTTTGATGAGCTGTCCTGCTGTTCCACCGATGCGGTTGGAATTCGCACGGGACAGAATAGCGGTGGCATGATAATTAATGTTTGAGTCGAGGTCGAAATAGCCGTTTGCCGTAACATTGAGATCGCTGCTGTTCATTTTCAGATCGTTTGAAGTCACTTTCCCGTGATCGATAACCGCGGTAAGCTTCATCGTGCTGATCTTCGTTGTTTTGCCTGCCTGTATGCCTGCCAGTTTTGCGACGTCCGTGAGTTTGGACAATATCGAGAAAGTCTTTATCTCGCCGTCGGTCACCGTCATAATGCCCTTGCCTGAAACCGTCTTTTTGAGATCCGTTGCGTTCCCGTTCAGGGCAAGATCGGTCCCCAGCTTGCCGGTCATGACGTCCTTGTAGGATGTAAACGTGTTCAGCATGTCACCGAGGTTCAATCCAGTCGTCTTCAATTTCAGATTATAGGGTTCTTCGCCGCTCATGCCGACCGTGCCGTTTGCAGCTATGATTCCGGAGAATGTCCGTACATCAAACTTGTCGAGAAAAAGGGTACCTTTTACAATCCTCGCCAGCATAACGAGGTAGTTGAACTGGGCTTTTTTCACGACACCCTTCTTCACGTTTGCAGATACCGTTATGTTCGCCCTGTCTAAAATCGAAGGCTTTGCCTGTCCTTTTCCCGCTGGTTGTGCTTTTGGTTTTTCTGCCGGTGTCTCTTTCTTGGATGGAGGCATCAGCTCATCCGCATTAAGGTACGGCGACGTTATATTCAGCCTTCCCTGCGGTGCGGAAAAATCATTGATATTTCCGTTGGCCTTTATCTCGGACTGGCCGATCTGCACCAGCATGGATTTCAATACAACGCTGTTGCGCGTAAACAGGGCGTCCATGTCGAAAGATTTTAAAGGTTTTGGCAGGGAGGCAATCGTAGCAGATACATTCTTGACCTGCAGTCTTCCCTGTACACCAAGCTCTTTCGGCTTCTTGAATGCGCCTTTGGCAGACGCCGAGAGTATAAAACTGCCCGAAGCATGGTATGACTGGATCATGGGGATAACGTCCTGCAATGATTGGACCTGTACCGCGTTGGTATTCAGGCTGATATTCCCGTTCATATCCCCGGAAGTGAATACCGTTCCTGCGGCATCCATTGCAAGCTTGTCCAGAATAAGTTTTATATCCTTTATGTCGACGGCATTCCCGTGCTTTGAGATGTCATACGACAGACTCAGAGGTACGGACTCGGGCTTCACGAACATCTTCGCATAGCTTATCTTTGCCTTTGACAGGTCGATACTGCCGTTTATATTCATGACGTCCTTTTGAGTGCTTACACTCGTTTTAATGCTCCCGTCTCCGCTGACCTGTGCATCTGCCGGCAGGGATTTTTCCAGGGGACTGTAAAATGCAATCAACTTGTCCAGAGACAAGTTTCTCGAGAAGAGATCTATGTTGATCCCCATGGTGGCGATGTTTGTATTGCCCTTCAACCCGAGGTTGATGCCGTCGGATTGCAGGGTAACATCCTTTATGTTTAACAGTTTTTCCCGGGGCATGAACTGAAGGTCATTGCTGACGGAGAACGGACTTACGGTCCCGTTGGTAAGAGCAAGCCCCGAAAGCTGGACCTTTCCGTTTATATCTATATTGCCCGAGGATTCTGAGTTCAGTTTCTCCTCAACATCCAGGGTCCCTGCACTCAAAGGCTGGGCCTTTACCCCTGCAAGCGACAGCACGTACGGCAGATCTATGTGCTTCAATAAGATAGTTATGTTGAGCGGCAGATGCTCCACAGAGATTTGCTGACCGGTCGGTCCCACATCTCCGTTTATATCGAGCCTTGCATCTTTTAAATTGTCGAACGAAACACCGAGTGAAACCTGAAACGCCTTATCGACGTTAAATCCATAGACCCCGAGGTTTATATGGTTTAACCCATACGTGTGTCCTTTCCCGTGTTCTACATTGGTTATATTGATCACTCCGTCGGAAACCTCGAGTTTGTCGAGGGAAAATCCTTCCGGTATGCCCGAAGACGGCTGTGCTTTCTTTTCCGGTTTCACTTCTGCCTTTTCTTTCGGCTTGTTCATCAGGTCCGAGAAATTATACGTTCCATCCTGGTACCGTATGATGTTGATGTCCGGCTTTGTCAGTATTACCTTGCTGACGGATATCTCCTTTTTTAACAACGGCAGTAATTTAACCCCGACATCTATATCCTTGACGGAAACAAACGGGGCTTTCGCAGGGACTTTCTCCTGAACGGTAACGTCTTTCAATTCCACCCCGAGTCCCGTCAATATAGTCAGTCTCAAATGTCCAATGGAAACCTGCCTGCCGATTGCCTTGCTTGCAGGACCTGTTATCCTGCTTATGTACTTGTCCAGATTGATGACAAACGGCAGCACAAGCAGGATAACGATAATCACACCGAGTGTTATGCCCGAATAGGTTAAAATCTTTTTTAGTTTCATTTGTTTTCCTCTTTTAATAATTTTTTCAATAGTTCGTTTACCATGGCCGGGTTTGCTTTACCGGCAGTTGCCTTCATGGCCTGTCCCACAAAAAAACCGAACACCTTTTCCTTGCCGGCCCGGTATTGCTCCACTTCTTTTTGATTCTTTGCCATCACCGATTTAATTATCTCCTGTATCGCCTTTTCATCCGATATCTG
>DAHXOM010000134.1 GCA_027364825.1 bacterium
TAGATATCCTCTGTCTTGACAAGACAGGCACCATAACCCAGAACAAGCTGCTGGTTACCGATAGTATCCCGTTTAACGGATGTACAAAAGAATTGCTTGTTACTATGGCGGTTCTCGTTTCAAAAGCGGAAGGTATGGATCCGATTGACCTTGCGATTCTTGAGTATGCAAAAGGCATGAAGGTCGGTACTGACGGATACAGTCAGATTTCTTACACCCCGTTTAATCCATCCATGAAAAGGGCAGAGGCTGTTGCAGAAACAAAAGGTAAACATTTTAAAGTTATGAAAGGTGCCCCTCAGATAGTTATACCTCTGTGTAAGGCTATGGATGAAAAGATCAAAAAAGAGATAGATGTCTTCATTAATGATTTTTCAAGCAAAGGCTCAAGAACTATAGCAGTGGCCAAATCTGTAGCTGAAGATGAGAAAAATATTGAATTTATGGGACTGCTGTCACTTGCAGATCCACCAAGGCCTGAGGCAAAACAGATGATAGCTGAGGCAAAAGCCCTCGGTATAAAGCCAATAATGCTTACCGGAGATAATATTGCAATAGCAAGCGAGATAGCAAAAGAGGTGGGATTCGGTGATAGGATCATACGGCTGACTGATATCGGTAAGATGAATGAAGATGAACAGGTAAAAAAGATAGAAGAGAGCGATGGAGTGGCTGAAATATACCCTGAAGATAAATATAAGATCGTAAAGTTGTTGCAATCGCATAGGAAAATGGTCGGTATGACGGGAGACGGTGTAAACGACGCACCGGCATTAAAACAGGCAGAAATGGGTATAGCTGTAAGTAATGCCACTGATGTTGCCAAAGCAGCTGCAAGCGTGGTCCTGACAGAGCCCGGCATAGGTGTTATAATAGATACGATAAAGATAAGCAGACAAACTTACCAAAGAATGCTCACCTGGGTCATAAATAAGGTCACAAAGGTTATAGAATTTATCGGCCTGCTCACTATCGCATTCTTTTGGCTTCATGACGTTGTTCTATCATTACTTGGTATGGCGCTCCTTATCTTTGCAAATGATTTTGTAACCATGTCCCTGGCCACGGATAATGTAAGGCAAACGAGTAATCCAAATGCATGGAACGTAAAGAACATCACCTTTGCCTCCCTCTTTATAGCCGTTATTTTGATACTTGAAGATCTCACAATAATTACGATCATGCGTAAATACTTCCATCCCGTTACCCTCAAAGAATTAACCTCTATTGTACTTCTTAGTTTTATATTTAATAGTCAGTTGAGGGTATTAATCGTAAGGGAAAGAAGGCACTTCTGGTCTTCAATGCCGGGAAAAACATTGTTTATACTCAGTATCTCAACCATTATCCTTTTCGGTTTGCTGGGTTACTATGGATTGCTCTTTCCTGCTGTCTCCCTTAATCAGATCTTGATCATTTTTGCTTTCTCGATAACCTTTGCCTTTCTTATAGATTTTCCAAAGTATTACTTGTTCAAATTTTTAAAGCTCTAATAGCGCTTGGAGAGATAAGAATATGCGAACATGACTCTGCTTGATGAAGCCGCAAATGCGTTTGCAAAAGAGAGTAGTTTGTGGAATCAGCGAAAAGCCTGCGTCTTCGCCTGAGCGGATCAGTTCTTTGGCTGAAAACATAGGTAATCTTCAAATATCCGAAAAAACACTGTTATTCTGTCATTGCGATCCGCCTTTGGCGGAGAAGCAATCCATATGCCTTTAGATTGCTTCGTCGTTCCACTCCTCGCAATGACGACCTTACCGTGGACTTCGAGCGGCTTGAACCGTTTAAACTGTTTAAATAGTTAAGAAGGTGGATCGCACGACCCTTCCGACCCAAGCTTCGCTTGTGTGCCCGGGTGGGTACCCCAAAGCGAATGAACAAACTTTCCTATTTCATTCTTCGGGTTAAAGTGATCCGGTCCTAACCTGTAGGACAACTGCTTACAAAAGCATGGGTGTATTCCTACAATATTTTTAGAAACCTTCCGATGTTCTTCTGGATCTCTCTGCGATAGAATAAAATCAAAAGATTTCCATGTTATTCATTTGATGCAGGCACAGGAGTCAGGACCTCATAGAACAAAAGGAGGAAGAGATGTTATGGACGATTGCTGTAATACTTGTAATTTTATGGCTGGTTGGGCTTCTGACCAGTCACACGATGGGAGGCTTGATTAACATCCTGCTGGTAATTGCTGTTGTCGTGGTGCTGTTCAGAATTATTCATGGGCGAAGGGGTTTGTAACCGGCATAAGGTTGTCAACCCAATACAGGGTGACAACAGGAAGAAGGAGCAAAATGCAAAGATACACATTGACAGGTATTATTCTTGTAGTGATTGGAATTGTCGTGCTCGCGTACCATGGCATTATCTATACAACCAGACTGCCATTGCCGCGGATCGTTGGTGGTATAGTACTTGTGGGAGGTATTGTATTGATTTTCATAGGAAATAAGAAGGTCGGATTACACGGATGAGGAAATGACAAAAGAAACTATAACCATGCAGAAACATCCGGGTATGTTGTAATTCCCGATATAAAGGGTGTAATTTTGTGTGCATGAATGCCCCTGGTTTTTTCGGAAGTTTTCTGCAAATAAATTATTTATAGAATAATAGGAGGATGTATGATTTCAACAATTCTTGTTGCGACAGACGGGTCAAAGGCGGCCGGAAAGGCAGCTATGTATGCGGTTGACCTCGCAAAACAGTTAAAAGCCACGATAATTGCTGTGAGCATTATTGATAATCGCTCATTTATGACCCAGACCGGCATGGGTCAGATAGTCCCTGCCGGTGAGGCTGCAAGGCATGTAATAGAGCCACTCGCAGATTATCTGAGAGAGGCTGCCGAAGGGTATGTCGGAGACATAAGGAAGCTCTGCAATAAAAATGGAGTCCCGTCAAAGACTGTTATAGCGTCAGGGCATCCGGTTGCGGCTATAGTGAAAGAGGCTTCGAAGGTAAAGGCCAACCTGATTATTATGGGTTCTCACGGAAGGAGCGCTTTGGCAGCAGCGGTCATCGGCAGTGTTACCTATGGCGTAATCCACAGAGAAACAAAAATTCCTGTACTTATCGTACGGAATTAGCAAAGAAAGGGCGACTTCATACTGAAGCTGCATAATGAAAGGAGTTTTATGATGAATCGTTCGTATGGATGGATGAACGGATGGATGGGCGGCGGCATGTGGTTTTGGCCGGTGCTCGGTGTTCTGGTGGTAGTTCTGTTGATCGTCGTGATTAAGAAGCTGTCCAATAAAAAGCAGTAAGGTCACTATTGCAAGCTATGTCTTTCCCTCAAGTTCGCCTATGATTTCTTTGATGTCCGGGAGATCGCTGATCGGGTAGATCTTGACGAACATAATTTTGCGGTCCTCGTCTACAATGATGTTTGCTCTTTCAGAGAACCCGTCGTTCTCCCTGAAGACCCCGTATTTTTTTGCAACGTCTCCGTGTGCCCAGAAGTCTGCAAGCAGGTGCGTATTTTTTATCCCCAAGGATTTAGCCCACGCCTTTTTTGAAGGCGATGTATCGATGCTCAGCCCCAAAGCCACGGTATTTAGCCTGTCAAACACCTTCTTGTTAGCTTCAAGTGACTCCATCTGCCTGGCGCAGACAGGGGTCCATGCAAGCGGGTGGAACGAGAGGAGAACCTTTTTGCCCTTGAAATCTGAGAGACTTACTTCTTTTCCATCCTGGTCCTTGATTTTGAAATCAGGTGCAGGATCACCAACATTGAGTACAGCCATAAAATATGCTCCTTTTCATAGAGTCTATTCAGCATGCAGTGGTTTTTCAATAGCCGGTTCCATGGTTCTCACCGGCAGCCTGTCAGGATCATCGGCACGTACAGAAGCTGCATTCTTGAAAAGATGCACCTGAAAGCAGTCCTGAATTGACCGGCTATGCCCTGCAAAACCGCCTTATGGATTAAAGCAATCCGATCCTTACCCGTAAGACAACTGATTACAAAAAGCATGGCTATGTTCCTACAATATTTCCGGAAGACTTCCGATATTCTTCTTGATTTCCCTGCGATAGAATAAGAACAGAAAGAGTTGCAGTCTCTTCAGATTTGGAACGAAGAGCTCGCGAGCTCTTCAGTGTTTTCAAGGAGGAAACTTATATGAATAAAGCAAATAATAAAGGCAAAGGGTATTCTAATCTGTGGCTTATCGCATCATTGCTGGCTGTGTTTTTAATTACAGGATGCGGTAGTTCAAGCAGTTCGTCGTCTGTTGCTTCTCCATCCGCTCCAGGCGCCGGTACAGGTGTAGGCGGTTTAGGGAAGGGACCGGCACCGGTGGTCCTTGGAACAGCCGGTAATTATGTGATTCTGGCAAAAACAGGGATCTCAACCGTTCCAACCTCAGCTATAACCGGAGATATGGGGCTGAGCCCGGCGGCCGCGAGTTTCTTAACCGGATGGTCATTAATAGCGGACAGCACGAATGTATTTGCGACATCGTCTCAGGTGACCGGGAAAGTATACGCAGCTAACTATGCGGCTCCAACCCCTTCTAACCTGACTACGGCTGTAACCGATATGATGACTGCTTACACTGCTGCCGCAGGACGGGCTCCTGATTATACAGAACTGGGTGCCGGAAATATCGGCGGGATGACCCTTCCTCCAGCTACGTACAAATGGAGTACCGGGGTTTTAATTCCAACGAATGTAACGCTCAACGGCGGTCCAAACGATGTCTGGATCTTCCAGATTGCGAAAGGTATTACCATGTCTTCCGGCGCGAAGGTGATCCTGACCGGCGGTGCATTGCCCCAGAACATTTTCTGGCAGTCCGCCGGTGTTGTGTCCATTGGAACGACCGCACACATGGAGGGAGTGATACTGTCGCAGACAGGGATCACGCTTAATAAGGGTGCATCGGTAAACGGGAGACTGTTGGCACAGACCGCGGTCACTTTGAACAATAATGTAGTTACTGCTCCCTAAGCAAAAAAATAAAGACAATCAGGGATGTTCCACGGGCATTGCCGTGGAACTCCCCCTGCACTTTTAATGTAAGAACATGAGGCAAGGCCTCATAGACAAAAAGGAGGAAGATATGTTGTGGACGATTGTTGTAATACTGATAGTTCTGTGGCTGCTGGGGTTCGTGACGGGTTACACGATGGGAGGGTTGATTTACATCCTGCTGGTAATTGCAGTTATTGCGGTGCTGGTCAGAATCATTCAGGGACCCAAAAGAGCTTCATAGCCTGCCGAGGTTATCACCCAATACAGAATGAGGACAGAAAAAAGGAGCAAAATGAAACGATACACATTGACCGGCATTCTTTTTATAGTGATTGGCATCTTTGCCTTCGCATATCAGGGCATCACTTCCACGCCAAGGGACAAGGTCATGAAGTCCGGTCCCATAGATATGACTGCCGATAAGACGAAAACACTCCAGCTGCCGCCGGTCTTAGTTGGCATTGTGCTCGCTGGCGTTGTTCTATTGCTTGATATGGTAAATAAGAAAGGCCGGCAAGAAACGAAACGTTAATAAATTATGGATTTATGGAGAAATTAAA
>DAHXOM010000143.1 GCA_027364825.1 bacterium
GTGCATATAATATATTTGTTATTGATACAACTATCAATAATGTAATAAAGACCATTGGTGGAGTGGGAGATACATCTCAGGCAAGCATAGTCATAGTGCCCTGAAGTAATATGCAAAAGGTGGATAAGGAAATAAAATGAAACGACGATTAGCTTTCTTCTTCTTGTGCATTATAGTCAGCACATTGAGTTGTGGAAATCATAGTGCAGGACATGCAAAACTATCGGTTTCATTTTCATTCTTACCAACATCCGGCACACTCGATGCTGTGGATTTAAATTCTTTATTCTATGAAACCATATCTACGTCTATCGGCCGTACCCCTGGCATAATAGATCCAGCATCAGTCCATATCAGCATATCGCCGAATGATTTTAAATTCACACCAATATCGGGTGTTGATACCGAAATATTGGACGGTAAAGTAGGTAAAACATTTGCAGGATATGTCGATATAGTTCCGAATACCTTTTTGCCGGCGGGGAGTACATACAGCGTGACTACGCAGTTTACCACAACCGTGAATAATATTGTGTATCCGATCACCGAATATAATAGTTTTACAACAGTATCGGATGCAGAAACAAACACAGTCGGTCCGGGCAGTAGTTTTATTGTATCTATAACATCTATAACACAGCCGCCATCTTTAGGAGGTCTTTTATCATTGGATTATATCCCGGCTATAGCTTTGAATACCTTAACCATTACTACAAAAAATGGTTCTCTTCCCGGCGCGGGCGTTGGTAGTATGATCTTGTATGGCGGCCATGCCAACAATACTTTATCACCCACGGATATAAACCCGGATGACTTTACTATACCCTTAACCGCACAGTGGAACGGAAGATATTTCACATCCTCAGGTAGTACCATAATATCCAAGTCGGGTTTTACGATACCGTTTCAAACATTCAACCTTTACGGAACATTCAATTCCAGCGGCGGTATTGACAACGGTCTACTCTACGCGGTTGTGCATTGCACGGATGCGATGTGCTCGAATGCCGGAAATACTTTAGGCCCAATAATAGCAGGATTGACGGATACTAACGGAGATATGGTGGTTCTTGGAATATTTACTGCATCTGCAAATATAATACCTTCAGGGACATGGATCGGCAGTGGCGACACAGCACATACAACACTGGTAAATGGAATTGGTTCCGGAATTACAACGGCCACGCTGGAAGTAACCACAACATCTTCACCACTTATAACTACGAAAACGCTGCCGTTTATAATACTCACACAAACAGATTCTGATAATATGATGAGCATAGTGGCTTATGGCGAAGGTGGTCCTGCTTTGCCGCAATCTTCACCTATTGTTTTAACTTACCCACTTATTGCACCATCAGGCACTTTATTTTCTACTACGGCAGGTACGACATTCACGAGCCATTACCTGTTCGGATTAACACCTGTACCATTACTGGACACGCAGGTGATTCCATAAATAAATGTAGAGTCTTGATCGTGGGAAAAAGGGTTGCCTTAATGATCAAACACATCCACCTGAAACGGATATGAGCTAAGATTCTGCTGGCCAAGGCAGAGCAAACTCATAACGCCCGCGACCCAAACCCCGTTTAGATGCCTCCTCTTCGTTTGAGACAGTTTCATAATTACCCAAAAGACAACAGTGTCATGCTGAATTTGTTTCAGAATCGAACAAGACCATTGAGTTATGAGACCTTGAAACACATTTATGGTGACAGAATACTATTGCGACATAGGCCCTTTAAGGGTGATGGCGAGGGAGACGGAAAATACCTCCCTGCTAAAGGTTGAAGGGGCAGCAGACATCTCCGGGATCACGCGGTTGGCTTGATGTTATCGGGTGAGTTGAAACGGGGCGAGTTCATCTTCGGCGATACCTTGTAGGCTTCCATTTCTCCGGGGGGAAAGGGCTTCAGGAGCGGTTTCAGAACGTCCTTGTCATGGACTTCGGGATTGAGCCATGGAGAAAAATCGTCACGGTGAAGGATGACAGGCATCCTGTCGTGAATCTGCGCCATGAGCTCATTTGCTCCGGTTGTAACGATGGCGGCGGTACCGATCTCCACGCCTTCGGGAGACGTCCACACATTATAGAGCCCTGCGAACGCCATGGGGGCTGCAGACCTGAGATGGATATAGTAAGGGATCTTCACCTTGTCCCGCATTTGCCACTCATAGAACCCATCCGCCACCACAAGGCAGCGGCTCCTGAGAAAAGCATCCTTGTATGACCGGTTCGAGTCTACGGTTTCGGCCCTGGCATTTATCATGGAATAGGCTGTCCTGGTTTCCTTTGCCCAGGACGGGAGGAATCCCCATCTGCTCAAGATCAGCCTGTTCTTCTTTCCGGTATTGACAACGATCGGGATGTTCTGTGACGGCGCAACGTTGTAATTCGCCGCGAAGTCGCAGGCAACATCGTCAACATCGAAGAACCTGGCGATTATTTCTATTGCCGAGTGGATGTCAAACCTTCCGCACATGCAAGGATATTACCATATTCGGGGAGGTAATGATATTTTTCTTGACAGCGAACGATCGTTCGCCTATACTGCCCTCATGCCCAGAAGGACACCAAAAGAAGAACTGCAGAGCCGCGTCAGGGAGATAGAGCGGTTTTACCATAAGAACGGCAGGATGCCGAGTTATGCCGAGATCGGTGATCTGCTCGGATTCCGCTCAAAGGATTCCTCGTTCAAGCTCGTCGGGAAACTTGAAAAGCTCAAGATTATCATCAGGGACAAGAAGGGCAGGCTCATTCCCAAATCTCTCGGCATGCCCGTTAAGGTGCTCGGTACGGTGGAGGCCGGGTTTCCCAGCCCTGCCGAGGAAGAACTGACCGATACCATATCCCTGGACGATCTATTGATCAAAAACCGCGAGGCGACCTTTCTCTTGAAGGTATCGGGCGATTCCATGAAGGATGCGGGGATTATGCCCGGAGATATGGTGATTGTGGACCGGGGGATGACCCCCAAGAGCGGACACATCGTTATTGCGCAGGTCGACGGTGAATGGACGATGAAATATCTCGAAAAACGCGGGGATGCCTTTTACCTTGTTGCGGCCAACGTAAAATATAAACCTATCCTGCCCAAGAGCGAATTGAAGATTGCCGGTGTCGTTACTGCGGTAGTGCGGAAGTATATGTAGCCTGTTGCGAGGTTATGCCACGGACTCCCCCTGAAAGGTATCGGTATGGATAATCAACCCCTCACGATTTCATCTTTTCCCCAGGCGATAATGCACATCGATGTGGATGCCTTTTTTGCGTCCTGTGAACAGGCCATTCACCCCGAACTCAAGGGCAGGCCGGTGATAACCGGGAGAGAGCGGGGCATTGTTGCCGCCGCAAGCTACGAAGCCAAAGCAAGGGGTGTACAGCGGGGAATGCGCCTGTTCGAGGTCAGGAAGATTTGTCCGGATTGTATTATCCTGCCCTCGGATTACGAGACCTACAGCCTGTTTTCGGTCAGGATGTTCGAGATATTGAGACGCTTTTCACCCGATGTCGAAGAATACAGCATCGACGAAGCCTTTGTCGATCTGACGGGGCTCAGGAGGAGCTTCCACGGTTCTTATGAATCCATTGCCGAGAACATGCGCAGGACCATAGAGGCCGAGCTGGGAATCACGGTGTCCGCCGGGGTGAGCTTGAGCAAGGTGCTTGCGAAGATCGGGTCCAAGCACAACAAACCGAACGGATTGACCGTGATACCAGGCAGGGAGATCCACGTGTATCTTGAAAAGCTGCCCGTGGAAAAGGTATGGGGGATCGGTGCGAATACGACAGCATTTCTCAAGAAGCACGGGATAGTCACGGCCCTCCAGTTTGCCAAACGGGAAGAAGACTGGGTAGCCAGGTATCTGTCAAAGCCCTACCGGGAGATATGGCATGAATTGAACGGCAGAAGCGTTTATCCCGTGGTCACGGAAACAAAGAACAGCTATCAGTCTATCAGCAAGGCGAAGACCTTTACCCCTGCCTCCACGGACGAAGCGTTTGTCTTTGCCCAACTGTCGAAGAACCTCGAAAATGCCTGTATCAAGGCGAGGCGATACCGGTTGGCGGCCACACGGCTTGTTATCTTTTTGCGAAAACAGGATTTCACCAGCGAAGGGGTAGAAATCAGGCTGAACAAGCCGAGTTCCTATCCTCTCGAGCTGTTTGATCTCCTGAGGAGAGGTTTTGAGCGGGTCTTCGGACCGGGAGAGCTTTACCGTCAGACCGGCGTGGTGCTTGCGGGGCTGGTCCCGGAGAACGGCATACAGGACAGCCTGTTCGACGACACGGCAAGGATAGAGAAGATGTCGAAGATATACGAGAGCCTTGACGGGATTTCACAGAAGTACGGGAAGCACACGATACAGCACGGTGCGAGCCTGCCTGCCGGGCTTCAGGCACAGCATGAGGGTGAGCGCGGCGATGTCCCTGTGCGGAAGGCCTCTTTGCTGAAAGGGGAGAACCAGAGGCAGAGGCTGGGCATGCCGATGATGCATATCAAGGTTTGAAGGCGGGTTGAGAAAGGGACCGGCATCAGACAGAAGGAATGGGACACTGTCCTACCTGTAGACTCTGTTTTCTTTGCAAATACGAAGTATAAATGGTAACAATACGACAAAGAGGGAGGGCTGTATGAAAATAAATCTATTCAGGTTTACCCCGTTCGAAACCTCTGTTCTCTGTCATGCGGGTGCTATAAACAAAGCTTTAACTTCTTTTAAGAAATATGTGTTGAGCCCCCCATTATTTCAAACGGGGTTAATCTTATTCTCTCTGGTCTTTTTGTTTGTAACAGCGGTCAAGTCTTATGCCGGATGGACTGGACCAACAACGATTGTTGCAGGGACATGGGGAAGTGGCCCTGGGCAATTTGGACTAAAGGAAGAAGATTCGTATGCTCAATTTGCTGGACCATTTTACATACTTTCAGATGGAACAATCATAATTCAAGACTCTATAAACGGACGATTTGTTAGATATTCATCAAGCGGTACTATTATCACTACAACAGTTTGTGTACAAGATACCAAAGGTAATTGGAATGGCGATTGTAGAATAGAAGGCGACTATGAAGTTACTGTAGATAGTAATGGATTTTGGAGTGGTTCTGATGAAGGTAACACCCTTTATTTTCAAGACAATACCGGCACCCTATAAGGGTCGGGAAAAACTGGACAGCTTTTTGACCTCTTTTAAGGTGAATTGGAACCATGGGGTCAGCCCTGGAACCATGGGGTCAGCCCTTGAAATGTGAAATCGATTGACAAACGGGCTGGTGCTGAGTAAAGAAATAATCATGTCCAGACCATATAGACTACAAGGTGAAAACTGTTTTTATCATATCACCAGCCGGGGCAATGGGCGGCAGAAGATATTTATCAGCGACGCTGATTACCAACAATTTATGCACTACCTGCTCCATGCTAAGGAGAAGTATAACTTTTATCTGTATGCCTTTGTTTTCATGGGGAACCATTATCACCTATTGCTGGAAACT
>DAHXOM010000136.1 GCA_027364825.1 bacterium
CCTCCCTTGACGGGAGGGGATTAAGGGGAGGGTGAACAATAAGTTTATCACTCCCGCCCTAACCCTCCCCCATCAAGTGGGAGAGAACAATTCTGATATCGCTTCGTAAGGAGCGATATCTGCCCAATCATTATGAGAAAGAACCTTTTACCTATAATCCCTCATGCATGGCAATTGCGGATGCAATTGCAATAACCAGATCTGCCGGATCTACCCTGTTTGCATAATCCATGAGTTCAGGATGTTCATTGATGAATTCCGTATCAAAGTATCCTTTCTTAAAATCCTCGCTGTTGACAATAGCCTGTAAATACGGAATATTCGTTTTGATCCCCCGTATGACAAATTCGTCCAGTGCTCTTCTCATCCGGTTCACGGCCTCCTCCCATGTGCCTCCCATCACGGTCAGCTTCAAAAGGAGCGGGTCGTAATAGTCGGGTACAACATAGTCCTTATATACCGCCCCGTCTATTCTTACCCCGATTCCGCCCGGAGAATAATAAGCCGTAATTCTGCCGCCATTGGGAAGAAACGCATTTTGAGGGTCTTCGGCTATTAATCTGCATTCTATTGCGTTGCCCTTTATCTTAACATCTTTTTGTTTTATGCCGAGTTCCAAACCAGCAGCTATTTCGATCTGTTTTTTTACAATATCTATTCCGGTTACAGATTCCGTAACCGGATGTTCTACCTGGAGCCGTGTATTCATTTCCATAAAATAATACCGCATGTTGCTGTCAACAATAAACTCCATAGTGCCGGCATTTATATAATGTACAAGCTTTGCTATTTTTACGGCAAGAGCGCCGAGCTCTTTCCTCTTTTTGTCGCTTAATACCAGAGAAGGCGCTATCTCTATAACCTTCTGATGACGACGCTGTATAGAGCAATCGCGTTCACCGAGATGAATTACATTGCCGTGATGATCCCCGAGGACCTGAACCTCTATGTGGTGCGGCTTGGTTATATATTTTTCGATGAAGATCTCGGGATTGTCAAAGAATTTTGCAGCTTCTGATTTTGCAAGGCTATAGTACCTCTTGAGTTCGTTCTCGTTTTTTGCAATTCTTAAACCTCTTCCTCCTCCGCCACCCGAGGCCTTTAATATAACCGGAAAGCCTATCATCTTTCCCCATTTTACGGCGTCTTTTTCATTTTCTACCGGTCCATCGCTGCCGTACACCACGGGTATATTATGCTCTTTCATGAATTCTCTGGCTTTCAGTTTGTTCCCCATGAGTTCTATTGCGGACGAAGGAGGTCCGATAAAAACTATACCTCTTTTCTCGCACAGTTCCGCCATTTTGGGGTTTTCCGAAACAAATCCGTATCCGGGATGTATTGCGTCTGCCCTTATTTTTTGGGCTATATCTACGATTCTATGAATATTGAGATATGCCTCTATTGGCCCGGGTGTGACCAGATATGCCTCATCAGCTTTTTTGATATAAAGAGCTGTTGAATCCTCTTCAGTATAGATAACAGCACTCTTGATGCCCATTTCCTTACAGGCCCTTATTATTCTCGTTGCTATTTCGCCTCTATTGGCTATGAGAATCTTTTTAAACATACTATTTCTCCGCTTTGTTCTTTTTAAATGCCTGTTCTTCACCCCGGTAAAGGCGCTTTATGTTGTCCCTGTGGGTGAAGAAGATAAATAAGGTCATAAAGGCCGCAAACGCCATCATGGGGTCGAATGCGGGTTTATTATGGAATAAGAAAAACACAATAAGCGGCATCGATAGAACCGCTGATAATGCTCCTACAGCGGATACGCGCGTGATTAAAAATGCAAGCACCCAAACCATGATTACCAGGAGGGCTAAGACGGGGTCTAAGGCGAAAAGTATTCCGAGGGTCGTCGCAATACCTTTCCCTCCTTTGAATTTAAGAAACGGTGTAAAAACGTGCCCTGCCACGGCAAGGACGCCTGTTATGGTCATGAGGGTGTACATGTCCTGCGGTGCGAGTGATTTGAAATACAGCTTTACCAGGAGCACGGGTATAAACCCTTTGAGTGCGTCTATGATCAGCACCAGTGCGCCCCATCCTTTTCCCATTGCCCGGGTGACATTCGTCGCACCTATATTACCGCTGCCGACCGATTTTATATTTATACCTTTAGCCCGGGCGACAAGGTAACCTGTCGGCAGTGAGCCCATGCAGAACGCAACGATAAAAATTATTATATACTGTAAAATCATACAATGAAATACCGGTTATGACACTATACGAAATGACGATCTGAATAGTTCATAATCCTGTTGAACAGTCTTTGTGATAAACGTTTTATGTACCAATACATCCATGCGTCCCCTCCCACGGGAACAACAGCCCTGTCTTTTTTTACGGCATTCAATATAGCTCTTGCCACTAATTCGGGCGGCTTGCCGTGGTTCTTAAAATAAGCGACAACATTTTCTTTCCTGCTCCTGCTGTTGTCTCCGGTCTTCATCCTGCCGTCGGCAACAATGCGCGTGTTTATTAAACCGGGGCATACGGTTGTAACGCCTATACCGTATTTGCGGACCTCCGGTCTTAACGCCTCCCCGAGCCCTGTAACTGCAAATTTTGCCGTTGAATATGTTCCGGTGGCAGGTGTGGCAGCAAGTCCGAGTACGCTGGATGTATTAACAATATGGCCGTACCCCTGTTTTATCATCGAGGGCAGGAAATAATGCACGCCGTAGATCACCCCCCACAGGTTAATGCCGAGGAGCCATTCCCAGTCTTCCAGTGAGGTGTCTTCTATCCTGCCGCCGACCGATACCCCCGCGTTATTGTGCAGGACATCTACCTTACCCAGTTCTTTTATCACGAACTGGGCCAGCATCTGTACCTGTGATTTGTCGGAAACGTCCGTCTGTTTCACGAACGCCTTTGTGCCCAGGGATTCGATTTCTCCCTGTACGGTCTTGAGCCGTTGTTCATCTTTGTCCGCAATTACGAGAATTGAGCCTTCTCGTGCGAATGCCAGCGCCGTTGCCCTGCCGATACCGGAACCGGCGCCTGTTATTACAACAACCTTGTTTTTGAAATCCTTAATACCGGGCATAATTCCTCCCTCTGTTCTGGTTTACCCGAAACATACAATAGGAAAGATCGCTTGTTACTCAAACTTTCCATCCCGTCAAAGACGGGATAAATCCTCTGGCTTGATTCTTCAAATTCAATTTTCGGGTTTATTTTGTCAGTGATTCCTGCAAATGTCAAAAAAAATCATAGTCTTTGCGGATAGACGGTATTCATAGAACCTTTATCATAAATAATATTCTCTTTTTGGTCAAGCCTATCTATCGTCCTCTTACAAAAGAGATAATGCTTATTGCAGAGATCGCAGCTGTTTCAGCCCGTAGTACATTATCACCAAGTCCTGCAACGGTTACATCATTATTTATTGCGTATTGTATTTCATCCTCTGAGAATCCGCCCTCGGGTCCTATAATTAACAGGATGTGTTCCGATTGTTTTATGAGGCCTGTAAAGTCATGCAGGGGAGGGATACCGGGGCCGTAGTGGAACAAGATCTTATGAACTTCGGGCATGGATGTTATGAGTTCTTTGTAGGTTGTAGGATTGTAAAGT
>DAHXOM010000151.1 GCA_027364825.1 bacterium
TGTTTATCAAGATGCTCGAGTCCTTCTATGGTAACTTTTATTCCTGCTGCAAAGAAAATGATACTCGACCATCCTATGGATATGAGATCATATATCCCACCGGTAACATCGAACAATCCGGTTACGATGACCAGCGTTCCGGCAATGATGGTATCAAGAATAACAGCAAGAGCGGCAATATACGATCTCAGAAGCATAGTTATAAATTACGACTATCCCTTTTTTATGACTATCGTATCTGCAAGGGTATCACCGATACGCATACTGCCCAGATCCGTATATAAAAAATAGGTCTCAACGCCAACAACACTCAGACCGATAAAAATAAACAAGAACAGACCGATGACAGGTACAATAAACATTAAGAGAGCAAAACCGAAGGGTATGTTCCGTAATATTGATTTTTGTATTGAACACGGTTTATTGGTAGTAATATCTATAACCTTGATGCCGACAAGCCGCTTGCCGATGGACCTTCCGTCCATAAGCCCGTCTGCTATAAGACTGTAGACAAAACCAATGGCAGGGCCTATCGGAGAAATGACACTGGCGAGTATCAATGCGAATGCAACATCGATAAACTTGGCAGAAGCCCTCTCAAGGAATGTGGCTTTAGTCATCTTTGTGCTGTCCTTTTTTGGATACAAACACTATAAAAGCCATCGACGGCCTTTTCTGGCTTTCCCGCATTGCAAAGGTTATCCTGTCCAACTCCCACCCCTTTTTACTCCAATCATTCAGCACAGTCTCTATCTCCGTATCAGTCACTGTGCTTATCTCAACAACCTTATACTCTACAGTATCCATAATACTATAAGCTGCTGCCGACGCTTACCTTTATGCCGTTCTTCCTGGACTTCGGATCATAACCTTCAGGTACATATATGCAATACGGCTCTTCGTCAAGATAATTACCCGTCTGGTAGTATGCCCTCGCCCTGCATCCCGCACAAACAGCCCTGTATTCACATGCCCCGCATTTGTCCTTTAACAGTGCTGGCTCTCTCATGTCTTTGAATACCGTTGAATGCTCCCACACCTCCTCAAAGGTCTGTTTTTTCAGATTACCTGCCGCAACCGGAAGGTAACCGCACGGCTGTACGACCCCGAGTCTTGAGATAAACGCAACAGCACTGCCTGCAAGGCATCCCTTCGTCATCGCAGCCATACCGTGTGTTTCAAAGCTTAATTTTATGCCGTCTTTCTTAGCCCTCTGCCGTATGATCCTGTAATAATGCGGTGCACAGGTTGCCTTGAGTTCTATCTCTTTGTGGCCAACGAACTGATCGTACATCCAGTTGAGGACATCCTCATACTGCTGGGCAGGAAGCATCTCGCTCTCTGCTATCATGACGCCGCAGCCCACAGGGACAAGCATGAAGTAATGCACTGCATTTGCCTTCATATTCAACGCGAGATTGAATATGTCCGCAACCTGATGCACATTGTGTTTTGCAATCGTACTGTTTATCTGTATTTCAACACCTGCCTTCTGCACAAGCTTGAGCCCGTTTATCGCGGCATCGAATGAGCCCGGCAGTGCCCTGAAACTGTCGTGCACGGCAGCATCGGCACCGTCTATGCTGATCGCAACCCTGAGGATCCCCGCATCCTTGATCTTTTTTGCGATCGTTTCGGTGATCAGCGTGCCGTTCGTGGCAAGTGCGACCCTCAGCCCTTTTGAAACCGCGTGCGAAGCTATATCAAAGATGTCCTCCCTGTAAAGAGGCTCTCCTCCGGTTAAAACGAGTATGGGCTTATAAACCTTCGCTATATCGTCTATGATCTTGAAGATCTCACCGGTCGCCAGTTCGCCCTTCATCTTTTCAGGCATTGCTACGGCCCTGCAGTGAACGCACTTCAGGTTGCATTGAGCCGTCAGCTCCCAGAATATCAGTCGTGGTACGTGTTTCATGTTCATTCTTTCCATAGTGTTCTCTTCTTTCTTAAGATTACTTTACTACCATATTATAATATCTCTTTGCAAACCGTGTTTTTCTCTTATTAATCTTTAATCTTGAGTTTTGAATTTTGAGTATTTAATACTTTGGCCGCCTGCTTTGCAAAATAGGTCAGTATCATGTCCGCCACTGCCCTTTTTATCGAGTACAGGACCTCCATCATTGCGGACTGCTCGTCCAGCCATCCAAGCCGTGCAGCGGCCTTGATCATGGAATACTCGCCGCTCACATTATAGGCGGCAACCGGCAGGTTTGTTGCCTGCTTGACCCGGTAAATAACATCGAGATAGCTCAATGCCGGTTTTACCATAACAATATCAGCGCCTTCCTCGACATCGGTCATTGCCTCATGTACCGCCTCACGTGCGTTTCTATAATCCATTTGATAGGAACGCCTGTCTCCAAACTGCGGGGTTGATTCTGCC
>DAHXOM010000154.1 GCA_027364825.1 bacterium
CTGTAACATGGAACGGTTTGCTGATGTAATCATCACAGCCGGCCTGAATAAATCTGTTTCTGTCACCTTTCATTGCAGCTGCTGTAAGGGCTATCACCGGTATGCGGCTTGTTTTGGAGCTTGTTTTTATGAGTTTTGTAAGCGTAATACCGTCCATTCCGGGCAGGTTCATGTCCATGAATATCAAATCAGGAATGTGGTCATTTATAATCCTCATTGCGGACAGACCGTTGCTTGCCTCGATGACAACATAACTGCGTAATTCAAGTATGTCCTTGATCAGCCGTGCGCTCTTGGGATCATCTTCAACGACGAGTATCCTCATTGCGCCTTCCTTCCGCAAACCCTGTTTACCTCTTGTAACAGGGTTTTTCTGTCGATTGGCTTTAATAGAAACGATGAGGCACCGAGAGTTAATGCCTCTTTTCCTTCTTCTATGGACGAAATAATGATTACCGGTATATCTTTGGTGTCCGGGTCTGCACGTAATGATTTAAGGACAACCCAGCCGTTCTTCCTGGGAATAGAAAGGTTAAGGGTAATTATGTCGGGCTTCACATTCTTTACCATGACCAGGGCCTGTTCCCCGTCATTCGCAATATCCACCTTATAGCCTGCCTCCTGAAGATATCCTTTAATGAGTTTTGCTATTGCCCTGTCATCTTCAACAACAAGTACATGGTTGCCGTCTATCCTTTTTTGCATGGTGAGATCGTGCAGCGGTACATAGCCGTGTTTTATGTTTGAGGGAATTGAAAAAGTGAATCTGCTGCCTTTCCCGACCCTGCTTTCGACCCATATCTTCCCTCCGTGTAACTCTATGATTGCCTTTGCTATGGAAAGACCCAGACCCGTGCCTTCGTGTATGGATGGGTGCAATAGCCTGATCTGGGAAAACGGGTAAAACAGCCTGGACATTGCTTCTTCAGGAATACCGATACCGGTATCCTCTATACTGAACACAACATCTCTATCCGCTTTACTCACGATAAGTGATACACTCCCGTTATCCGGCGTAAACTTGATCGCATTGGTAAGGAGATTATAAATGACCTGTTTTATTTTTCTTTCGTCCGCATACAGGGTAGTTACATCTGCTGAAATTTCCTGCGACAGGTTGACATAATGCCGCAATGCCCGTTCTTTTACCATGGTAATGCTCTGCTCGACAACATCCCTGACATAAAATTCGGACGGCTCAAACATCATTTGTCCCGATTCCACGCGTGCGAGATCAAGGATATCGTTTATCAGCAAAAGCAGGTGCTCACCCGCCTCAAGTACATCCCTTATATATTCTTCCTGTTTTTGATTTAACTCCCCGAAATTGCGTTCAAGCAGTACCTCTGAAAACCCCATAATCGCATTCAAAGGCGTACGCAGCTCGTGTGACATGCTCGCAAGAAAATCGGACTTCGCCTTGTTCGCCTTTTCAAGCTCAATATTTTTAAATTCCAACTCCGCCTGCAGTGCCTTTAAAAAGCTTATATCCGTATAAACCCCGATCTTGCCGACGAGTACCCCCTCTTCTATAATAGGTGCGCCGCTGGTAATAATAGGTACATTGGTGTGATCTTTTGTAATGATATTGATCTCGTATGTCGATGATTCCCCTTTGCCCCGTTTTGCAAATTCCTCTGCAAGTATTTTTTTATTTTCTTCATCAAACAAATCGAATACGTACCTGCCTTCAACTTCTTCCTTCGTATAGCCGAGCATCTGTGTAAAAGCCGGGTTAATATCTACTATCCTGTCATCCTTATCAAGCACGCATAAACCGTCATGCATATTGTCGATATAGAATTCCTTGCGCCTGATGTCCCTTGTCTTATCCTTCACCGTTGTCTCAAGCCTATCCGTATATAAGTTGAGGTTCGAGATCATACTGTTAATCGAACGTTCTACAACCCCAAGCAATCCTTTAGCCTTTATATCGACCCTTTGAGAAAGATCTCCCTTTTCAACAGATTCAAGTACAGGCACCAGTTTTATTACCGGTAAAATGAAAAAACTGTAAAGGTAATATAGGGAAAACAAAAGGCCGAGTACGATAACAGATAATAATACCGTGGTGATCACATAAAGATCATAGATGCGCCTGTTGTTTATTGATTCTTGTTTTTGTAAAAATATGTCAAGATTTTTATGTATATCAGAGCCGACACTGTCAACTTTAAACCTATCCGATGACACCAATCCCGCCTTAAATCTAGATATATCGCCATCTATGTTGTTTAAAATACGTACGCATTCAGGATCTGGATTGGCATTATTCATAAGCAAATGAAGGCCTTGCTGTAGATCTGCTATCGACGCTTCAGAAACACGCGGCTGGGGGTTGGAATTTACTGCAATAATAACATCATCAATTATATTTCTATCTGTATGCACTATTGACTGGAGACTGTTATCCCGTGTTCGCAGTTGTATAGCATACAGTCTCAGCACCATTACAACAAACAGCAACACTATTATGAAACTTAAGAATATATAAACA
>DAHXOM010000157.1 GCA_027364825.1 bacterium
AAATATGCAAATGCCCAATGAAAAGTCTTACAGCCGCGTTGCCGGCATCGATGAAGTCGGGAGGGGACCGCTCGCAGGTCCTGTCGTAGCATGTGCTATCGTTATTCCGGATAATACGGAATGCAAATTCATAAAGGATTCAAAACTCCTTTCCCCCGCAGGACGCATCAGGGCCTGTGAATATCTGACAGAACATGCGCTGTCTTACGGTATCGGGGTGGTTGACGAACAGGCAATTGATACCATCAATATCAGGAATGCAACCATGCGTGCAATGGAACAGGCATTGACCATGTTAAACCATACGGTAGAGATTGTATTGATTGACGGTAACATGGAGATCAACACAGACCTGCCGCAGAAAACAATTATCCACGGAGACAGGCTGCATCTGAGCATTGCAGCTGCGTCTATTATGGCGAAGGTTTACCGGGACAGCATCATGGAGAGATACGCAAAACAATACCCTGTGTACGGCTTTGATAAACATAAGGGCTACGGGACGGAAGAACATATAAAAGCGCTGTTAAAGTACGGTCCCTGCCCTATACACAGAAGGTCATTCCTGAAAAAAATATCCAGCAGACAGTCCCGGCTTGAATTATAGAGCAGGGTATCTCACCCTTACTCGTGGATTGTCATTGCGAGGAGTCCTGTCAAGGGAGGGACGACGAAGCAAACCTACAGTGCGGGAAGATTGCGTCGCCTTCGGCTCGCAATGACACAGAGAATGATTGAATTTATGAACATTCCACTTCTTACTCTTTGTCTTTTATGGAATCCAGAAGCTTATGTGCTGCAGGTTTATCGTACATGACCCAGCCTGCACGGTACGAAGGGTTTTTAAAATTCAACACCTCTTCCAGCACATCCCGCGCCCTGTCGTATTTACCCTGGCTTATGTACACCTTGGCCAGCGTGGTAAGAGGCATGGTGTAAGACGGGTCTATCTTCAATGCCTTTTTAACATATCCGATTGACTTTGAATCACTACCGCCGAATGCGCCCGGAAGCTGATAATACAGCTCAGCGTATGCCTCTAAAACAAACAATGACCTCGGATTCAGCTGATATGCTTTATTAAGATTGGTTAAAAACGCCGGCAAAGAGAGCAGTGCCTTTATAAGGTTTTCAAGCTGCGCCATTCTTCCGATGTTCCCTGCATACCAGAAATAGGCGTCGGAGTTATTTGGATTCAGCTTGATTGATATTTGTGCAGCACGTTTTCCTGCTTTGTAATCTTGTAATGCATCGGTATGGTCCAGCTTTGCGAAATCTCCCATGGTCAAATATGCCATGGCAATTTTATAATATGCCGTGGACACTACAGCCGGATCATTGTTTTCTTTTATAATTTGATTGTACAGAACAATAGCCTTCTGAATGTTTGCTATGTCTATGTCGTAATTATAAAATACCTGATCCGCCTGCCCGATTGTAGCTGCATGTGCATTCACGATAAGGGCAAGAAACAGGACTATCCATAAAAGTCCGACAATACTTTTCCTGTTAAAAATATATCCCATAATTTTCATTTCTCTTTTCCGTTATCCCCATTTCTTTCCTTTTCATACCCTGACCTTATGAGACTGTGTCACAATGTCTTTGCGAGGAGCGTAGTGACGAAGCAATCTCATCTAACATCCTCAAAAACAGTAGATTGCCACGCTCCCTTCGGTCGCTCGCAATGACAGGGCTGTGATTATTACACAGTCTCTTAAGCAGAGGGCCAGATGAGGTCTTGCTCTTTTCTGCTCTCGACCCCTTGTCCCCTTTTTCTCCCTTTTCTTTCCTTCCTTTTCCTGCTCTCCCCTCGCTCCTCTCTACTCGCTACTTTCCCTCTCCCCTGCCTTTTTCCTCAATCTTCACCTGGCTTATTGCAAGGCTGTAGGGATTCACGTCCGGAAACCCCGATTGCATGAAAAAGGGCTCGAATGGACCCTGCTCTACATGAAAGACAATGGTATTACTACCATCATGCAAATATACGGACGGTATGGTAATCGTACCGACGTTCGGAGAAAGGATGGAAGATATATCCAGATGAGCCACCAGCGTTGCATCAATAAAAACATCGAGGTCTGTTACCTTGGTAAAGGGTCTGAACACAGAGAATACAATCGTTGCATCTCCTCCCTTCCAATGAGAAAGCCTTATTTCAGCATCGTTCGACATCCATCGATATGCAACACCGTTTGAATAGTAGTGCGGTTCATACCATCCGTCTCCAAGGTAGACAACCGGCTTCAGAACGAGACGGTCAGGGTGCGGAACAAAGAACATCGCTACACTACTATTATCTATGAAGGGATGCCCGAACGTCTTGATGAGCAGACCGTACAGCGCTTTCTCGGTATTTTTATCAAACTCAGGCGATAAAATTTCCTTGTGAAGAAGGACAACAGAAACATGATCCATATCCATGGCCTTCAATCCATAAGGTATATAATCACCGAAAGGTCTATCGATAATATCACCATAGCTTATGGACTGAGGCTCACTGAATACCTGCAGTAACGGGTTGAGGAGCGTAAAATCATCCGCATGATTGGGCGGTCTCGGTGTATGTCCGTATACAATGGTCTTGTGATGATAGGTCTGATAATACATGTACCTATATGAATTGACGACATATTCCAGATTAAATTCATTGCCTGATGGGAGATCATAGATAACCTTGATGCCGGGTTCGTATTTTATGGTTTTATAGATGGCGGGTATAACCGCATCGGATGTATTGAACGGCATGCCGGTGGTGGTTTCAAGGGGTATAAAAACCGACAAGAATACTGCGGCAATAATAGTGGAAATATTCCTGCGCATGATAACGGAAAGTCCCGACGCAACAAATACAGACAACATCAATTCCATACAAAAGGCATACCTATTCGGGAACCTCAGGAAATTCAGAATCGGTATCTTCCAGATCGCATAGTACGGCATTGGAACCAGACGATAGCTGTTGTGGATATCAATCAGCACTGGCCCGTTTACCTGGAGATAAGGACCTAATGAAAGGACAAAGCTGACAAGTAGGAAGAAAACAAACAGTGCTTTAAACTTCAATTTCGCCCTGAATATGCCGAGTAAACCAAATACAAGGACCGTGTAACCTATCAAGTAATGCGTAATGGTCGGATTGAGTTTACTATCTGTATAAAATCTGCCCCATAAAAAACTGCTGTGCGTAGGTATAAAATATCCGAGAAGGTCTTCGGAATAAATTACAGCATCACGTGCTGCAAAATGTGCAGAGTGCAGAGATTCAACAGTCCTGACCATTGGAATATAAAAAGGTGACACCACAACAATTGCTATAACTCCCGACAGGAAAAGGCCCCAGAACCTTTTTTCCGTAAATATCAATTGCCTGTTAAAGATCAAGGCATAGAGAATAAAGACGATTGCAAAGGTGAAAAGGAAATATATGGCTATGTAAGGGTCCGACAGGGACACAAGGATTGCAAAGACTGTGATGCGGATAAAGCGGCTGATGGTCTGTTTATCAAGAAATTCCGTGAAGCTGTAGAGGAATAACGGTATAAACTCTGTTGTAGCAAGTCCGAGCATACCACTGCTGACGGTAAAATGATAAACAGAAAACGTGTATACAACGCCGCCCACAAATGCGGGCAGGTCGTTCTTGATGAGCTTTTTCAGGAAGATAAACATAAAAAGGCCGGACAGGATGAAGTGAGTGAGTATCAAAAGGTTGTAGGTGACAAGATTGCCGAATAGGTATTGCAGGGGGATGGAGCCAAGCTCATTGAGCGGCGTTGACCATACCATGGGTATATTGTGCAGGGGATAATAGATGGTATTATTGATAAGGGGACTCGTGTGCAGGGTAAGGAGTGCGTGTTTAAACCACCATATATCCCACAGGAACATATACGCATCGCCGCCGCCGATCACCCCGCTGCAGAGGTCTCGCACAGCGGCATAGGCGAATAGTACCCTCAAAACGGCATACCGCAGCAAAGCACCCCAGACAGGAAGTCTGTAGGGCGTATTCTCGTCTGCAACCGGTATAAATCTGCCTGTTATAGCCTTTCTCATATTATTTCCTTCATCTCGGAATTGACAACTCTGCATTGTCATTGCGATACGCCTTTGGCGTAGAAGCAATCCCTCTG
>DAHXOM010000162.1 GCA_027364825.1 bacterium
GTTATGCATAATTAACTGTGATCGTTTTTGTGATCAAGATAGGGCTAAAACAGGGTAAAATCAGGCACGGCAGTGTAACTTCATGTAAGCCAGCAAATGCAGTCCTGATAAGGGTTTGGAACAGATTAACCATTTAAACCAAGACCCTATAAAATACGGAGAGGGTGAGATTCGAACTCACGTTCGCCTTTCGACGAAAACCGCTTAGCAGGCGGTTGCCTTCAGCCGCTCGGCCACCTCTCCAAGTCAAAAATCGTTCAAAATGTTCAAGCGGTTTAAACCGTTTGAACCGTCTTACTTTTCTACAGGTTTTAAAACTGTAACACCATTCATATAAGGACGCAAGGCATCGGGTATGACAACACTCTGATCTTCCTGTTGATAGTTCTCCAGTATCGCGACAACCGTTCTTCCGACGGCAAGCCCTGAGCCGTTCAGCGTATGGACATAAACGGGCTTTTCTCCCTTTGCGGGTCTGTATTTTATTCCAGCCCTTCTGGCCTGAAAATCTTCAAAATTGCTGCAGGATGATATCTCCCGGTATTCGTTTTGTCCCGGCAGCCAGACCTCGATGTCATAGGTCTTGGCAGCCGAGAAACCGAGATCCCCGGAACAGAGATTCACAACCCTGTAATGGAGTTTTAACCGTTTCAACAATTCTTCTGCATCTGACAGGAGCGCCTCCAGTTCATTGTAGGAAGACTCCGGCTCTACAAGCTTTACAATCTCCACCTTATTGAACTGGTGCTGCCGTATCAATCCCTTGGTATCTTTTCCGTATGAGCCCGCTTCCTTCCTGAAACACGGGGAATAAGCTGTATAATATTTCGGTAATACCGACCTTTCGAGTATCTCCTTTGCATGGATGTTCGTAATAGGCACCTCTGATGTCGGAATCAGATACAGGTCCTCGCCCTCTATTTTGAAAAGGTCCTCTTTGAACTTCGGGAGCTGTCCGGTACCGGTCATGCTGGCACTGTTGACAATAAACGGGATATAGACCTCGGTATAGCCCTGTTCCCTGGTATGGACATCAAGGAAAAAATTAATCAGTGCCCTCTCCAGTAAAGCACCGGGCCCCTTCGAAACGGAAAAACCGGATGTCGCAATCTTTGCACCTTTCTCAAAATCGATAATATCAAGGCATGCGGCAAGTTCGTCATGCGAATACGGGGTAAACGGAAATTCCTTTTTCTCTCCCCATGTCTTTACGACAGGATTGTCCTCACTGGTCCTGCCATAGACGACAGAGGAATGGGGTATATTGGGCACCGTGAGAACGAAATCATTCAGTTCGTTTTCCAGGACATCCAGTGAATTGTGGATCTCGTCTATCTCTGTACCTATTGATTTTACCTCTTGCAGCAATACTCCGGCATCTTCGGACTTTGATTTTTTGACGCCGATATCCTTTGATATAATATTCCGGGTGTGTTTCAGATCTTCCACTTTCCTCAGCAGTTCCAGCCTCATGGCATCCTTTTCGTAGAAAACCTTCAGCGAAATGTTCATCCCCCGTTTGGCAAGGGCATCCTCGACGAGTTTTCTGTTTTCCCGTAATAGTTTTATATCAAGCATGCTGTTGAATTAGCATTGTTATTTTTAGCAGTCAACACATGCATTTAACCCAAAAATGCAAGTCGTGCGATCCCTGTAATCCCCCCTACCACCCTTTCGTAAAGGGGGGGATTTGTTCTTACTAATTGCTGTCTGAAAATCAGTACTCTGTATTATCAGAGAATACAAAATCGATATCGTGCTTCTTGATCTTTGAGACGCTGTACTGGTGCTTCAGGCCTTTTACTGCCGCCTTTCTCAGATTTGCACCGATACCGCTCATTGCATTGATGTCCCGGTACTGCTTCAAAGCGTCCTCACGCATACCCAGTATGTCCTGTGTCCTTGCCTTCCAGAGCATGCTTACCCCTGTTCTGTGCGGTATATCAGGCATGGGAATAGCTTTATCAAAGGCTTCAATAGCTTCCCTGTACTTGTGGACTTTGACATACAATTGCCCTTTCAGCATAAGGTATATAGGTTCCTGCTGGTCTTTCTGGGTGAGCAGTTCAAGCTCTGCAAGCGCACCGGGTATGTCGTTGTGGTAAAAATATTTCTGGTAGGCTTGTTCGTAATGCTCTTGAAAGGCAGCGAAGGCGTAGGTGTTTGCATACGGATTCGGTTTCTTGATGTCAAGAAGCTTCAGCTCGCCGTCCATCCAGCTCTTCAGATCAACACCGATGAAATCGGAGTTGTTCGAGGGAGCTTCACCCTGCGACATCCATACCTTGAGTTCCTCGGGCTTCATCACAATACCGCTCACGTTGTGAACAGCGGTTATCGTGCTGCCGAGCGCCCTCTCTCTCCTGGTATAGTATTCGAGGTGGTCGCCGAGAAGCAGGATCATGTCGTCAACAGTAAATTTGCCGTGCTTCTCCTTGATTATCTCCTCTGCCCTCTTGTACCTTCCAATAGTCGATGCGGTCGTTGAAACGCTGTAATCATACTCTTTCTTCTTGAGAAGATCGGTGTTGTAGTGATTGGTATTGATGATAAATTGAGAAACACCTTTCCGCGGCAGGACATGTTTCGACGAGGCTTCTATAACAACTGCATCTTTATGCCGTGCATCCGTAACAACAAGTCCCCATCCCGAAGAAAACCGTAACGACCGGGCAATCCTGACCGCATCATCTATGCTTTCGGCATTCCGTATGATCTCGTTCCCTATATTCATCAGGGGCGTTGAATAGCTCGTTACATTTTTGGTCAGCATAATATGGGATGCGTAGGTAATACCTGCTTCGTTGATACCCGTTATGCCTGCACCGGGTACGCCGAGGAACGTGAATGCCGCATATTTCATTCCCTTATCCGGCTTATGGAGGATTATGGAAGGATTGCGGTCCATGGCATGGTTGTCAAAGAAATCCAGATTCCTGCCGTAGATAAAACTGCCGTCTGCGGTGGAATCTCCCCATATTGCTGCGCTCGTACAGCCTAAATTCATGACGGCAACGGAATTTGCAACCGTATGAGACAGCCCCCGTGCAAGAAGTATCTGCAAAACGTCCGGCATTGCCATAAGCCCTTTCAGAAGCTCATACGATTCGCCGCTCCCGTCCGCAAAGCCTTTCATCTCATCGAGGAGAAAAGCCGTGTATCTCTTGCTCATGTTGGATTCAAGAATTCTGACGTATTTTTCAAACAGCTTGCCCGCCTGCTTACGGAGATACGCAGAACCTATCATATCTTCAAGTCCAAGCCTTAATGTTCTGAGAAACATGGCAAAGAATTTGATCAGGTTCCTCAGATAAAGCTCCTTTGCTATGAGCCCGTGCTGATAACCCATATCATAGGCGCTGCCGCTCAATGTTATGAGGTTAATTCTCCCGACCCGCTTAATCCTTCCATCCGGAAGAGAACTGAATTCTATAGGTGTTATAACCTGACCTGGCGTCATACTGCCTCCTTCTTATTGTTGTCATCGCGAGCTTTCGTACAAAAGCGTTGCGATCTCATAGGTAATTGAGGGATTGCCCGACCCAAGCTTCCGCTTGTGAGCCCGTTGTCACTTCTCGCAATGACATTGAATGCTTTTGTATTATTTGACATCCCCTGCCTTTATAAGGCTCCATACATAGATTATTGCAGCAGCCCCGAATATAAAACTGGCAAGATTTATAATGAGCTCGAATAGCATGCCCACCTGACTGTTGTTGCTGTAAAAAATGAAGGCATATTTACCGTTCTCAAGATTGTACAGGGAATCCATAAACCCGAGATACACAAACGTCCCTCCTGCTATAATGCCCCAGAGTATCCCTTTCATATCCTTTTTTAAGAGGTAATAGGCCGAGAGGAAGAATGCCAGGGTCATCCACATATCCGCGGCAACAAATGTTTTTTCAAAGATCATATAACTCGGTTCCTTGGGAAATGACTGGACGCTGTCCGGCACAAAGAAGAAACATATCCAGTACACAATCGTAAGCACCCCTACCACTAACTCAAGCACAACAAACGTTTTCGAAACATCTTTTTTAAACATATATCCTCCCTTATTGTTTTCTCGCCCCTTTTCCCCTTTTTTTCCTCATCCCTCGCTACTCATCCCTCGCTGCT
>DAHXOM010000164.1 GCA_027364825.1 bacterium
CCATTTTTATTGAGATTCAGTTGATTTGTTCTTTTGGACGGGGTCTGATATGTCATTCTTATGAACGCTCAGCTCTCTGAGGAATTATCCTGATTGATCGGTCCGGAATGGACCGGAAATTATCAAGGGAAAGAGGATAAACTGATTGCCAGAAAGGAGGAGAATCATGAAAAGCATGAAACGAATATCGGGTGTGTTTACGGTAGTGGTTGTGGTGCTTTTTGCTTCTATGAGCTACGCCGCCGGTCTTGGATTGCCCCTTGAGAAGTCGGTTGCGACAGGCAAGGCACTCTTCATCCATGGGACATTCGGCGGTAACGGCAGTACCTGTGAAACCTGTCACACTTCGGGAGGTACGGTGCCGGGCAAGATGCCGGGTAACATAACGATCCCGAGCCTCGCCAATGCTGCAGCGATTTATCCGCGCTTCAATCCAAGGGCCAAGAAGGTGATCACGCTGGAAGACCAGATAAGAAACTGCATCGTCGGTGCGCTCCATGGAAAGCCGCCTGCATACGGCAGCGTCCGGATGAACGCACTGGTCAGTTACATTACCTCGCTGGCCCAGGGCAAACCCATGGATATGGGCGGAAAGCCGCAGTAACGCAGGACCGGAATACGTTCAACGTCGTTGATAAGGACAGAGGTATGGATAATACCTTGAACAGGTATTAAGTTTGTTCGTTGAAGGAGCTTACCATGTCTTTTGAATTGCTTTTTTCGGTCTCCATCGCAGCGGGTTTTGTTGGGGCCATGAGTGGAATGGGAGGCGGGGTTGTACTGATCCCCGTTCTTACATTACTTGGCATGGACATCAAACACGCCATTGCCATCAGTATTGTTTCGGTCATTGCCACATCAAGCGGCTCTGCTTCGGCTTATGTGCGTGATCACATCACCAATCTCAAGGTCGGTATGTTTCTCGAAATGTTTACGATCGTAGGGGCACTGGTTGGGGCGGCGATCACCGTAGTCTCGGCACAGGGCCCGCTCTTTTTAATTTTCGGATTTGTGCTGTTGGGAGCATTGGCAGCGCTCTTTCTGCAGCGGCACACGGGCTGGACACCGGTGGAGAACCAGGACAAGTTTTCCAAGTGGCTGCAGCTTGAAGGAAAATATTACGATCAGGCCACAGGGCAGACCATAGAGTACCGCGGGGTGCGTGCCTATTTCGGAGGTCCTCTGATGTTCGGTGCGGGATTGATCGCCGGACTCCTCGGCATCGGGGCAGGCGCACTCAAGGTACTGATCCATGATCTCGTGATGCGACTGCCGCCGAAGGTGTCCACCACCACGAGCAACCTGATCATCGGTGTGACCGCACTTGCAGGTGCGAGTGTTTACCTCGCGGCAGGTTTGATCAATCCCGGGCTTGCTGCGCCGGTAATCCTCGGCGTTCTCATCGGCGCATTTATTGCCACACGCCTGCTCGTACGGCTTACGAACCAAAAGGTGCGACAATTCTTCCTGGTTGTTCTGGCGATATTAGGAGTCGAGATGATCCTGCGCGGAATAGGAGTCATATCATGATAGCACTTGAGGGAACAACGGCACGGCATGAACCGCCCAAAGGAAAGAGAACGGGCTTTGATATGGAAGGCCTCGTTGGATATATTTTGTTGATCGGTGTACTCCTCAGTATGGTACTGATCGCCATCGGCGTTGTTTATTACTGGCTGACGACAGGACGGCTCGGGATTGTATATTCAATATCCGGTATGAATTTGTTCGGTTTCGTGCTTGCGGAAATCCGGCAGATGATCGCCGGTGCTTTTCGTCCCCGTCTCTTTGTCAACCTCGGGATTGTCGTACTCATGCTTACTCCCTATATACGCGTGTTTGCTTCGATGCTCTACTTTGCCTTTGTAGAGCACAATCTCAAATACACGCTATTTACCGCGTTTGTTTTCAGTGTTCTGAGTTACAGTCTTTTCTTGCGTTAGGAGACAAGGCCGGTCTTTCCGGGACAAACATCCGCGGAGAACTCTTTTTAACCCGAAACTTGTGTTTGCAAATACATTTTTCGGGTTAATCGTCTATCAGGTTTCGCGGTTTCCGAATCTTTTTCTATGCGCTTTTCGGCAGCGCTCCTCTGCCTACATCACAAACGGGATCAGTCTCTTGACGCGCCTTCTGTACCCGGGATAGGTGTCCGGAAAATTCTTGCTCAGCAGTCTTTCCTCAATACCCATCTTCCTGAGGATCCCGATAAAGATCATCACCAGCGCAATTGCCCCCCTGACTTCACCGACCGCCAGGGCAGAGCCCAGGGTGGCGAACAGGTATCCGGTATAAATTGGATGGCGGACAAAACGGTAGGGACCGCGCATGATGATCTCGTGGTCCTTTTTTATGGTCACTGCTCCGCTCCAGTTCCCGGCAAGGATTGTGCGTGCCCAGACGGCAAATGCAACACCCGCGGCGCAGATAACATCGGCGACGATGCCGGTGGCATAGGTTTGCGGCACTATCCTGCGTCCTATCCATCCTGCTGAGAGCTGGGGGAGGTAGAGCAGGAGAAAGACCGCGAGTATCCAGGCACGGGCCAGAATCCGGTCGAAAATACCCTGCACGTAGACGTTTTCCTTGGTGTGTTTCGCTTTGATGAGCCAATAGCCGTAGAAGATGCACCAGCACAGTATGGTCACCATCGGGAAGATTAAGTAATTGTTCTGTTGGGCGGCATGCATGGTATATGACTACCATCATTCCAAAAACTCATCAACAGGAAAGATAAAAAACCGGAATCAGGGCTTTCTTCCACGGGACCGCAAGGCCAAAATCCATTTTTCGCCTTGACAATAAAGTATATTTTAGTATACAACTAAAAATAATAATGAGTAAATCCCTGTTAGTCCGCCTGAGGTGGGGAAAATACACATTTCCTATCATATTGATTATAATTCCTACCCGATAGGAATGATTGGGCATCCTAACGGGGTAAAGAAGAGGTTTTCTATGTTAATAAGGAATATGGAAACGCTAAGATCGAGGCGATTCGGATGTTCCATACAAATTATCTCAGCTTTTCTTCCCATACTTACTTTAGCAGGACTTGCTCTAACTGGATGCAGTCAAAGACCAAAGCAACAGCAATACTCCAAGGCGCCGCTTGCAGCGTATGAAATAAATTATAGCGCTGTCACAAAAGACATGAGTATAAAATCAGTTGATGTAACGCCTCCATCAGCGGGCCGGAACATAACCGGTAAGGCAGGTTTATTTCAGATAGGCAATGCAATGTTTAATGGCAACATGGTAACAGCGACGATTTACATAATTAACAACGATACGGTCCCATGGACCGGCGTTGAGATGCAGGCATACAGCATTATCTCCGGCAGTCCTACAGGGGCAGATACCGACCTTGGTACAGGCTGGTATATAAACAGTCCTGCCATTGGAGCATGGGGATGGCTCTTTACATCGGGAACAGCAGGATCGACTTATACCATACCTGTGGGCGGGCGATCCGCTAATAAGATAATAGGCTTCAATGCAACATCAAACTTTGATGCATTGGTGTATATCTATGTAGATGCGCCTGTAATAACCGGTATTACAAGTGGAACAAGTGGTTCAACTATAACTATATCTGGCTATAACTTTTTGGATACACAAGGTTCTGTATTCTTTAACGGTGTATCTGCCCCTGTTCAAACCTGGTCGGATACATCCATTGTCGTAATATTACCTGCACCTCTGACATTTGCCAGGGTTCTTGTAGAGACCAATGATCCCAATACCCCATATTCAAATTCCTTTACGTTAACAAATCTTCCGCAACCACAGTCACCCACAAATCTCACAGCAAATGTAGGCAATAATCAAATAACCCTAAGCTGGGGACCTTCTTCAATAGAGACTTATACTCATACTCTAACTGGTTGCTTTAGTGCAGTAGTTGCAGATAACTCAGGCAATATTTGGGCTGCTAATGAATGCAATAATAATGTAATAGAATTAAGCCCGGATGGTGCCCTCATAGGTACATATCCTGTAGGTCTTTGTCCCCGTGGAATAACTATAGATAGTTCAGGCAATGTCTGGGTTGCCAATAATGGAGATAACAATGTTACCGAATTAAGTGCTACTGGTCTAAGCATGGGAACTTATGCTGTAGGTTCAGAACCTACAAGCATAGCCATAGATAGTTCAGGCAATGCCTGGGTTGTCGATTACGGCGATAATACTGTTACCGAATTAAGTGCTACTGGTATAAGCATAGGAACTTATGCTGTAGGCGGTTGTTCGGAAGATATAGCTATAGACGGATCGGGTAATGTATGGGTGACCAATGGTTGTGATAATACTGTAACAAAAATGAATTCTAACGGTACAACTATCGGAGTTTATGCTGTGGGGTCATATCCATGGGGCGTAGCAACGGATACATTTGGGAATGTATTGATTGCTGATTATTTTAGTAATACTGTTACTGAATTAAATTCTACTGGTTCAATCATTGGGACTTATCCTGTAGGAAGTGCTCCCCGGTATATTACTATAGATAGTTTGGGTAATATCTGGATTACCAATTATAGCGGTGATACCGTAACCGAATTAAGTCCTGCCGGTGTAACCATAGGAACCTATCCTGCCGGTTCAGGACCGGAAGGCATAACTATAGATCCATCTGGGAATGTATGGGTTACTGATAATAATGGAGGTGATACGGTGACTGAATTAGTAGGTGCTGCAAACCACAGTTATAATATTTACTATTCGACAACACCGTTGGGACCTTATACACAATTAGGTTTTACCACGACAACAAGCTATACTGTTACAGGCTTAACTAATGGGATGATATACTATTTCAGAGCAACTGCTGTGAATAGTGGCGGTGAAAGTGGATATTCAAATCAGGTATCTGTTACACTCAATCAACATACTTATACTGTAGGCAATGGCCCTGCCGGTATAGCTATAGACAGTCCCGGCAATATCTGGGTCGCTAATCAAAGTGATAATACTGTAACCGAATTAAGCTCTACCGGTACCACTATAGGAACTTATTCTGTAGGTAGTGCCCCTATGAATATAGCGATAGATAGTTCTGGCAACATTTGGGTCACGAATGGTGTAAACCCCGGTACTGTAACCAAGCTTTCATCTACTGGCAGCACCATTGGAACTTATCCTGTGGGTTCATATCCCGCAGGCATAGCCATAGACAGTTCTGGGAATGTTTGGGTCACGAATGTTGAATCCCTAGGCACTGTAACCAAACTTTCATCTACTGGTAGCACTATTGGGGCTTATACTGTAGGTCCGGATCCATGGGGCATTGCGATAGATACATTTGGCGATGTTTGGATTACTAATTTTATGAGTAGTTCTATAACCGAATTAAGTGCTACTGGAGTAACCATAGGGACTTATACTGCATGTGGTATGTCTATGGGTATAGCTATAGATGGTTCCGGCAATGTATGGTGTTCAGATTCGTATAGTGGTACTGTAACCAAGCTCTCATCCACTGGTAGCACCATTGGAACTTATAATATAGGTACAAATCCATCTAGTATAGCTATAGATGACTCTGGGAATGTGTTGGTAACAAACTCAGGTAGCAACTCTGTAACTGAGCTATCTCCTTTAGGCAATACCATCGTGACTTACTCTGTTGGCAATAGCCCCAATGGCGTAGCCATAGACGGTTCAGGCAATATATGGGTCACTAATAATGGAGATAATACTGTAACCGAACTTGTAGGCGCTACAACAGGTCCTCAGTTTTTTCCCTATACAGGTCCAATCTGGCCATAAGCCGCAACAGTGAGGAAGGTTTATTTTTTTACGGTCTCAAGTTTTATCTTACCGGTAAACCGCTCGATATTCGTTATCTGTATGGGTACCTTCTGTCCGATCTTGAACGTGCGTCCGGTTTTTTTACCTATTGCTATATGGCGTGCCGTGTCCGAATAAAAATAATCATGGGGTATGTCTTCGAATGCGAGGAAGCCGTCGATAAAGAAGTCTTCTATTTCCACAAACAACCCCGACCCCGTAATGCCGCTGATATAGCCCTGCAGAGGTATATTCTGCTTCTCCATAAGCATCTTCGCCGTGAGTATTTTATAGAGGTCCCTTTCCGCATCCATTGAATTCCTCTCTGTTTCCGACGAGTGTTTTGCAATCTCTTCCAGCTTCACCGTCCACATCTGCGACCGCTTTTTCGACATGGTATGTGTGAACAGGTCCCGTAACATCCTGTGGACCGTAAGGTCCGGGTATCTTCTTATGGGAGATGTAAAATGCGTATAGAGATCAAACGCCAGTCCATAATGCCCTGTATTCTCGACGGCATACTTTGCCTGTTTCATGGACCTGAGCAGTGTATAATTGATTACCTTCTCAAGCTTGGTGTCCTTTACTTTATCCAGAACTTGTTGAAGAGATATTGAATCAAATTTTTCGAATGCAGGCATTTTTAGGCCGAGGTTATGGACGAACAGGTAGAATTCGTACAGCTTGTCATGGTCGGGCTGTTCGTGAATCCTGTAGATGAACGGATGAGCGTCCGATGTGCCGTAGGTAGCGACCACCCTGTTTGCCTCGAGCATAAATTCTTCTATCAGCATATGGGCGATGTTCCTCTCCTTCCGGGTGATAGACTCGGGAACGCCGTACTTGTCCAGGGTCAGCTCTATGTCCGGCAGGTCGAGATCAAGGCTTCCGTTTTTCAGTCTGTGTTCCCGCAGCATCGAGGCGAGGTCCCACATGACCTGAAGGTTGTCCGACAGGTCGCCTTTTATGAATGTCGATTTGTTCCTTTGTTCGAGGATGTCCCTGACAAGGGTATAGGTGAGTCTTGCCGAACTCCTGATAATACTCGGATAGATCCTGTAGCTTAATCTTTTGCCGCTTTTGTCGTATGCGATCTCCGAGGTCAGCGTGAGCCTGTCCTCGTGCGGTTTCAGACTGCACAGGTCATTGGATAGTTCCTCGGGGAGCATCGGCAGGACTTTGCCCGGGAAGTATACGCTGGTCCCTCTTTCAAAGGCATCGATATCCACGGGATCGTCCATTTTAACATAGTGGCTTACGTCGGCTATCGATACGTAGAGGATATAGCCGTTCGCTGTTTTCTTTACAAATACGGCATCATCGAAGTCCTTTGCATCGTCCCCGTCGATGGTAACGATGGGCATGTTGGTGAGATCATGCCGTGCCGAGCGCTCTGCATTGCTGAGACAGTACATCAGGGACGCCGCATGCAGGGATGCGTTTCTGCTGAACAGGGAGGGCAGGTTGTGTTTCGCAATGACAAGCTTGAGATCTATTTCAGGGGTGTTGTCGTCGCCGAGCCGCTGAAACAGTCTCGCCTTCCGGTTACCCTTTTCATCGTTTATCAGTTCACATTGCACGACCTCGCCGTCATTCAGTCCCCTTGTCCCTTTTTCGAACGGCAGAACAAACGTGATGTGCTTATCGAGCGGTGAACAGAAAAGCTGTCCATGCTCCCTTTCCACGGTACCGACGATGTATTTCATGTTCCTCTGTACTATCTTCAGCACCTTTCCTTCGTATAATTTTCCGTCACGCGAACTGACGCTGATCATGACCGTATCGTTGTGTATAGCTCCGTTGAGATATTTTGGCGGTATAAAAACGTCCTTCGGCATATCGGTACTGACAAAACCATAGCCATCCGGATGAACAAACAATGTACCCTGCTTTTTAAAACCCTTTATATTTTTACTTACCATTTTCATGGTTCAATGTTATAGCATAGATATACGATTGTGCAAATGATAAAAAACAATATAAAGATTATACTCGCATCCGCCTCTTAGAGGCGGGCGGCAATGTTGAAAGGTATCGGTTTACCATTTACCTCGAGAGAATCCCGTATAGAAGAGGAACTGCAGCCCTTATCAATCCCCGCGCATAGGCAGACCGGCGCTCCTGCGATCGCAATAGCATGTCTGAAGGCAAACGATGTGGGAAAACGGGAAAAGGGGCGTGCCCTGATAATAGCCGCGGACACCATCGTTGTCATGGGAAAGAAGGTTATCGGAAAGCCTGCGAACAGGGAAGATGCAGAAAATATCCTGAGGCTCCTGAGCGGTAAGACCCATAAGGTTGTAACCGGTGTTTGTATCCTGAAGATGCCCGGACATGTATCTTTCAAGTTTTCGGTGACAACCGATGTCACCATGGCAAAGATGACGGACAGGGACATCCGGTGGTATTTAAACACGGGCGAGCCCATGGACAAGGCAGGGGCCTACGGCATACAGGGGATCGGCGGAATTTTTGTCGAAAAGATAAGAGGCTCTTATACGAATGTGGTCGGCCTGCCGTTGCCGGAACTGCTCGTCGCGTTAAAAAAACTCAGGGCAATCGAGATGGTCGGTTAATCCGAAAATGCATTTGCAAAACAGGGGAGTCAGCCATAGGCTGATAAGTCCTTTGGAGGAAAACAAAGGTATTCTTCGAATATGAGCAATAAAGGAATATTATTATCCTGTCATTGCGAGCCGCCTTTGGCGGAGAAGCAATCCCTATGCCTTTAGATTGCCTCGTCGTTCCACTCCTCGCAATGACAAACGTACCGTGGACTTCGAGCGGCTTAAACC
>DAHXOM010000165.1 GCA_027364825.1 bacterium
CAATTTAAAATTAATAAGAACCAAAGCATTAATGAGTAAAGCTGAGCTCGCGAGAAAGGCAAATATATCCGTTCTTACTATAACGAGGATAGAACAGGGCATGGAATGCAGAGTAGATACAAAAAGGAAAATCATTCAGGCGCTTGGATTTAAGATTTCCGAGAAGGACAAGATTTTTCCGGATTAATAATAGAGGTAATATATAAAGGAGGGTTTATGGCTTTTTTTGGCGGTGGCAAACAATTGATAGGACTTGACATAGGTACCAGTAGTGTAAAGTTGATAGAACTTAAGGCTGTCGGTAAGAAAGACTATCAGTTAATGAATCTTGGTGTGGCAAACCTCCCTCCGGACACGATAGTTGATGGTGATATCATTAATACGGCAGCGGTGACGGATGCGATTAAGAGTATTCTTGCAAATCTCAAGCTGAAGACCAAGAATACTGCAACTGCAGTTTCGGGACATTCTGTAATCATGAAAAAGATAAGTATGCCGATAACGACGGATGAGGCTCTGGCTGAGTCTATCCAATGGGAAGCCGAGCAATATATACCATTCAATATCAACGATGTGAATCTTGATTTTCAAGTGCTGGAACGATCAACCGCTGAAGGCCAGATGAGCGTTTTTCTTGTTGCCGCAAAAAAAGAACTTATCAATAATTATATAACAGCCATAGGTGAAGCCGGTCTTACTACCACAATTATTGATATAGGTGTTTTTGCACTCCAGAATATGTTTGAGGTTAATTACCCGGAATATGTTAACGATACCGTGGTAATCGTTAATGTTGGGGCAAGCATTACAAATTTTAATGTTGTCAGTAAAGGTATTTCTATTTTTGCCAGAGACCTTACGCAATCTGGTGGGAATCAAATAACCGAAGAAATCCAAAAGGGCTTGAATATATCCCGGGAAGAAGCCGAGAAAAGAAAAGTAGGATCGAGCGGAACACCTGTTACGCCGGATGTAATGGAAATTATCAAGTCGGCTTCCGACGGTATTTCCGCGGACATACAGAGATCCATAGATTTCTATTTATCCACCGGTGGAGAAAAAATAACCAAGGTTATGATTAGCGGCGGTACGGCGAAAACACCGGAATTCCTGAACCTGATTGCTCAAAAAACAGGTTTGCCTGTAGAGCCCTTGAACCCATTTAAAAGCGTGGCTGTCAACACGAAGGTTTTTGATGTAAACTATATAAATGAAATTTCCCCGATTGTTTCCGTTGCTGTTGGGCTAGCCATCAGGAAGGCGGGTAACTAATATGATAAAAGTAAATTTATTAAAGCAGGCAAAGAAGGGAGTATCACAAAAAGAGATTAACATATATAAGCAGTTAATCGTCGGCGGGGTGGCCGTTGCTGTTTTCCTTGCCATAATAATCTTTATGGAATTGAATATGCGAGGTAAGATATCTTCGACAAAGGATAATATTACCCAGCTCAATCAAAAAATGGTTCAGTTAAACAAAGTGGTAAACGAGATTAACAATTTTAAGAAGATGAAGGATCAAATAAAGGCAAAACTCGATATTATTACCACTCTTGAAAAGAACAGAACCGCAGAAATTCATTTGATGGATGAATTGTCAAAATCAATTCCTTACGATCCGAGCAGCGTACTATCAAAAAAATTATGGCTTGTGTCTCTTCAGCAGCATGGAGATTTGATTGGCATGGATGGCGTTGCCCTTGATAACAGCACCTTGGCACAGTTTATGGATAACCTTTCAAAGGATCCATATTTTAGTAATGTTAATCTTTCTAAAACAGAACAGGTAAAGTCGAATGACCTCCTCCTGTATAAATTTTCTCTTACCTGTAAATTTAACCCTATGCCGGGTAACAATATGACGGGAACAACCCAAAAAACTTTATAATACATAAGGAGCTAATTATGGATATTAATATTAACGCATTGTCAAAGTTAAACCTCCAACAAAAGCTTTTAGTACTTGGCATTATTTTAATCCTTATTTTATTGCTGGATCTTTATCTATGGCCGGGCTATCTGGCTGAGAGGAACACCTATGCCGGTTTGCAGGAGCAGGAGCGATCCGTCCAGGCAAAAGTTCTTGAAACCCAGGCCATTGCAGATCATAAAGAAGAATTTCAAAACGAGCTCAATAAACTCTCGGAGCAATTGAATGAGGCTTTAACAAAACTGCCCAATAACCCCGAGGTTGACAAGTACCTCGTTACACTCAACACCTTGTCAAAAACAACAGAACTGAATGTTATTCAGGTAGAACCTAAGGCAGAGGGAGTAAAGGGATTTTATGCCGAAATACCGGTTCAGATACATTTAACCGGGACGTACGATGATATAGCAATGTTTCTTTATAAACTTGCAGAACTGCAGAGGATTGTAAATGTTTCTGATTTGAATTTAAAGGTTATGCAGCAAACCTCTACAGGTAAGACCATGCTTGATGCGGCTTTTTTAACAAAAATATTCAGGTTTGTAGAATCTGCACCTGCTCCAGCAGGTAAAACAGTTATAAAAAGATGAAGAGGAAACAAGTATGAAAAGGATAGAAATTTTACTATTGATGAGTGTTTTTATAGCGGTTGCGGGGATGAATGGATGTAAGAAATCACCTGTTCCAAAGGTTGTTGCCAAAAACACCGTGAATGCCGTGAGTCCTGTGAAGCAGTTGCCTCCATCACCTGCTCCTGTTGCGCAGACCCAGAGTAGTACCATGACCGGAACTTCTGCCTACTATTATAATCCTGCAGGTAAACCGGACCCGTTTGAACCGTTTGATATATCCAAGGTAAAACCGACAACAGCCCTTACCCCACTTCAACAGTTTTCACTGGATCAGCTTACGGTGCGGGGCATAATATGGGGGCTTTCAAATGCAAAGGCAATTGTGGAGGACCCTACCGGGAAAACCTATATAGTTGGCGTTGGTACTAAAATAGGCAAGAATAACGGAGTAATAATCCGTATCTTAAACG
>DAHXOM010000168.1 GCA_027364825.1 bacterium
ATTATGAGGAGAATACCTCCTCCTAATGCTAGCACCATAGTAAAAATGTATATCCCGTATAGTCCGAATAAAAGAGTGAAAACATAAATTAGCAAACAACTAAATGCTATAATAAAAATACTATATATTAGTAGCCGCAAGAACGTTATATTATTCATATTTTCTCTTTAACGAGTGAACTATCGCCGTCAAAGGCGGCGGCTTCATCAAAAATTATGCTTCTATAAGAAGCGAAATCCACCTTGCTGTTTTTCTTCACGCTTTTCTTCTTTCTCTTGGTACTTTACATATTTCTTTATCATCTCTGCATCTACGCCTACAGTACTTACAAAATATCCCCTCGCCCAAAAGTGGTTCCCCCAGTACGGCTTCTGTCTCATACCTGAGTAGCTTTTGAATAATTTGATCGCTGTCTTTCCTTTCACTGTCCCCATATAATCAGAAATTGATACCTTGGGAGGAATTGATACCACAACATGTACAGGATCCTCTTGTATGTTTAATTCTCGAACCTCACATCCTAACCATTCGCTGATACCTCGAATGTCACGCTCTCCCATTTCCTTGATCGCACCTTTCAGTACCCTATACCGATATTTTGGTACCCATATTATATGATATTCGCGATAATAAATCGCATGAGAAAGTTTCTTGTATTTGCTCATGCATTGAATCTATCACCTTTTATCGGCATAGCCAACTTTACATAACCACTGCCAAAGGCAGAGGGTTTCTACTTCGTACTAAAATGGCCATGTTACATTTATTGGGGGCCATGATGGTGTACCTGCATTTATACAAATAGTATTAAAATCAGCTGATACGCTTACACCTAAATATCTACCGGCTCCGGCAGACACTGTAGGTGGCTCTTCTTCTAAAGGTTCTATAGGCGTTTCACCTTTCTTGCATTGGTTGTTCGGTGTCGGTTGGGAAGGCGGTGGATTACCTCTATGCCAACAAATATCTGTTCCCACTCCTCCTGGTACTTGTGGTAAGGGAGAAAGAAATCCAGCAGGCTGTGGATTAAATTGAACTCCCGATCCAGGACCAATAGTAATTAGAGGAATATCTATCCCACCAAAACTTACGCCTCCGCCTATACTTCCAATAATTCCAACTGAAATATACCACAATCCAAATGGATCTATAAATAGGAGAGGATTGTTGATTACATATATGTAAGGATTAAGAATTTCAGGATTTATTCTTTCCAGTATGAAAGGTATGGTTATGAATCCTTGCAGTATCGGATCCGGCTCTATGTACCTCCCTATCGACGGAACGTAGTACCTGTTCATGTTGTAGTACATTCCGCTTTCAGCATCCGCATACTGTCCAGGGAATCTTAAGTTGTTTGTTACTGTTGATGTTATTACATTCGCCGTTCCGAATGCGCTCAACTCTGCATACCACACGGTTGTACCAGTGATATCTGTCATCATCTGCGGGGTCATGAGATGGTCGGTTATGTAAAAGTACGCAGTGCAGCCGATGGCGGTAGATACTGGTTCCATGGTCTGAGGATTATAAGTATACAGACGCTGTATCTGATTAGTTCCATCAAGCTCTGCAATCATGGTTGCTCCATCCCAGAGGTATCTTGTTACAACACTGTTGACTGTTTTGCTTAATCTTCTGCCTTGAGGATCGTATAGGTCGCTTGCAGTGTCATAGCTCGCAAGCCGATTCTCGAAATCGTAAGTTAAATTATGTGACACGCTACCATCATACAACACGATCATGTTCCCATTGGCATCATACGTCAGCGTTGTCGCCCCATAGCCGGTAAGTTCGTTGTCTGTGTTGTAGCTCCATGGGGAGTTGTCTATCGAAGATAGGCGATTGCCAACATAATCATAGGTAAAGCTTTCTGTATTAGTTCCGCTCACATTCACCCCCACGAGTTGATTCACGTTATCATAACTGAATGTCTTTGTCACTCCGTTTTTAACCTGTGTCAGGATGTTGTGTGCATTGTCATAGCTTGGATAATTGAGATTGAGGACATTGGTAGAACCTGAGATAGTATATCCAATAGTATTCACATCTCCATTCGGATTATAAGCGTATGCCCCGGTAATCCCATTCGGCAGGTATTTATCTTTCAGCCTGCCGCTGTTCTTGTAATCATACCGTGTGGTATTCCCGCAACTGTCTGTCATACTTGTAAGCTGATTGAGCCCATTGTACTGATACATCCAGTTATAAGTTGCAGTTCCTGCCGTAACACCCATACCCACTTTAATCCCGAAGCTGTCAAACTGATACCCTATAACTGTATTCTCAAAGTTATTGCGCTGCCAGATAAGCCTGTTAAGTTTGTCATACCGGTTCTCATATAGATTGCCTGTATTGTATACGCTTGGGTCATTCACTGTAAGCACATTCCCATTGCTGTCAACCCCGAAGCTTACACTGTGATCAGAGTATGCAATGCCGGTTAGATTATCGTCGTTATTGTAGCTATAAACAGTATGTTGCCCCTTCGCATCAATCCTCTGTGATAACCTGCTGTCTGCATCATAGCTGTACTGCGTTGTCTGTCCACCAGGCTTTGTTTCCTCTACAAGCCTTGATAATAAGTCATAAGTATAACTTGTTGTATGGCTGTTGGCATCGGTTACACTTAAAAGATTATTCATTGCATCATAGCTGTAGTGTGTCGTGCCTGCGGGATTGGTTACACTTACAAGTCTTGAGAAGGCATCATAGGTGTAGCTTGTTGTATGCCCGTTTGCATCTGTCATTCTGGTCTTATTGTTGAACATATCATAGGTATACGTGGTTGATGTCGTCTTTCCTGCCTCGGTTACACCTGTAAACCTGTTAAGAGCGTCATAACCAAAGTTCGTAGTATTGTTATCCCCATCTTTTATGCTTATTACATTTCCCTCTAAATCATAACTGTAGGTCGCAGATGTTACCGGTGTTGAGCCATTCATCTTTGTGATCTGGGTTACACGGTGTAATTGTGCGGTGTCATACTGATAATTGGTAATCTCAGAGCCTTTCTGGATCTGAGTCAGGTCTCTGCCTGTATACGTGTAATCAATTTCAACATTATTGGGGTCTATCACCTTTGTCAACCTGCCTATGGCATCATAGGTATACTGCGTTACATTGCCGTTGCGGTCCGTTATTGAGGATATATTATCATACTGGTCATAGGCATAGCTTATGCCGTCTGCACTGGTTAAAAGGCCGTTAGTATAGGTATAGTTATGGGGATCATTGCCCGGCCTGACAATTAAAGTAAGCTGACCGTTCGAATCATAGGTATAGCTCGTGGCGGTGAGGTATGTTGTAGAATTTATATACTGCTTCATGTCCGCAAGGGTCGTAGGATAGCCGCTTGCATTATGATTGTAGTCATAATCTGCCCTGAATATCGTATTCGGGTCGATGTTGGAGGATATGGTCGTGCTTATGATTCTTGGATTCGAAACCAGCGTCTGGTTGATCGTCGTTTGATCATACACATTGTTTGTTGTGATGGTAATATTATTGGCCACATCCGTCGCTGTCTCTGTTAAAAGATTGCCGAATGTATCGTATTGATATGTCTTTATCAGAGTTGGACCCGATAGACCGTTCGGAATATCCTCTTCAAAGCGAACCTTATCCGCAAGTACACCGCCAAGGTCTCTTGTATAATTCGTAATGTGTCCAAGTCCGTCAATCTTTTGTAAAAGCATACCGTCACTATTAAAAATAAAGACAGTAGAAACAGAAAAACCATTTGACGTGCTCTCATACACCGTGTTGAAAAAACCTGGATAAAACTTTTGCAGGGTACATTGCCACCCTGCCGGGTTCCATCCACAAGCAGGAGATGTCGAGGCAGTAAAAGTTGGCATTGCGTATTGAAACTGCAAAATTCCCTGTCCGCTCCCTATACCATGTGTCTGTTCAACAACCCTGCGCTGAGAATCATAAGTATCCGCATAAAAACCCTTATCAACCGGGCTTTCCCCGCCAGAATAGCTTGTAACCAAATGATTGGTAGGGGTTGAGTAATTATAGACATTAGGATCGCCTACCACATTACTGTTTGCATCATAAACGGATACACCAGTAAGATTTCCGTATTGATCATGGGCAAATGCTATAGATCTGCCATGTGAATCGGTTATGCCGGTCATCCTGCCGGTTGAATCATCATAGCTGTATTTTACCCACCTGCCCGTTGGGTTGCCAGAAGCATTATACTGGTCTATTTCCGTAAGACGATAGTCATAAGATGTGATGGTTGGAGTTGACCCCAAACCATAAGGGGAAACGCCGTATATCGGGAACAGAACGTTTGAGTCGTATTGGAATTTAAGGCTGTTGCCGCTTGCATCAGTACTTGTGCTGAGTCTTCCATAAGGATCAAAGACAAGTTGCGATCCATCGCGTTCCTGCATGGTGTATATACCGCTATTATTATAAAGCTGCACGTTATAGTTTGCGGGTGCCTGCCATGTGCCGCCTGTAAATACAAAGAAGTATTCCGCACCACAGCCTTCTCGTATGATGGCAGTATTGTCTGCTGTTAAATAAAAGCGCACGTTATATGCAAAAGACCAGCCATACCCCAGAGGACTATCATAAGATGATCCGCTTTGATACCATCTGTTTAGTTTGATGGGTATCTGCCCTTTTACAATAAGATCCGTTGCATTGAGGCTTTCATAGCCGGTTGTCAGGTTAACGCCACCGCTACCATTGGCGCCACAATTGCCACAATTGGGATCACAGCATCCGCCGCAATCACACGAGCCACATGGAGGTATAGGAGGAATCGGAGGTGGGGGGGGCGTTAAAGGGAATGGGCCACCTTCTTGGCTTGCATAAGCAGGAAGCTCTTTAAAAGGTTGAACTAAGTATGACACATATTTTATTGCAGACGTAGAAATAGATGAGAATTGTTCACTCGCTTTATCAAGCGATGTAACAAGAGGTAAAAACCATACTAAAACAATTAGAAAAAATAATATGTAGAATATACGTTTCACCATGATCTCCTCCTGACAATTATATTTTTTACGGTTGCAGCATAGTTATCTCTGTAAATACAGAAAAAGACTACCATTGTATGCTTGCCCGGCTTGATCCATATAGGTATCTTGTAGGTAAATGGTAGATATCCAGTGAAATCTTCATAAATTATTTTCCAATCAATCAGTATATGCA
>DAHXOM010000137.1 GCA_027364825.1 bacterium
TCCTCGAGATGATCAAGTTCGAGCATACGCTCTTCGCAATACCCTTTGCAATCATAGCAATGATGCTCGCAGCCAATGTTATACCGACGCTGTACCAGATGTTTTGGATCCTCGTTGCCCTGGCATTCGCAAGGACCGTTGCAATGCTGTGGAACCGGATCGTTGATGCCAGGATAGACGCCCGCAATCCGAGGACCATGAACAGGGCAATACCCAAAGGGCTTGTCTCCGTCAGATCCGCCCTGGTGATGCTGGGGATCTCCTGCATTGTATTTGTGTTCTCCGCATACATGCTGAACAGGTTGAGTTTCATCCTGAGTTTTCCGGCGCTTATCGTCGTATTCATGTATTCTTACCTCAAACGGTTTACCTGGCTCAGTCATTTTGTGCTTGGCTTTGTGGACGCAATGGCACCCGCAGGCGCATGGATCGCAATCAGAGGGGACCTGCCCCTGAGCATTATGCTGTTAAGCCTTGCTGTTATCCTATGGGTCGGCGGTTTTGACATACTCTATTCATTGATGGACCTGGAATTTGACAAAAAAGAGAACCTGTTTTCCATACCGGTAATATTCGGTGTCCCGAGAGCGATATTTTTATCAAGGCTCATGCATACGTTCATGGTGCTCGCCTTAATCCTTTTCGGGATCCTTTACCCTATGCACTTTTTGTATTTCACCGGAATTATCTTTGTCGTAATTCTGCTCGTGTACGAACACAGGCTTATCAAGCCGAACGACTTCTCAAAGGTCGAAAAGGCATTCTATGAAACCAATATCGGGGTAAGCGGTATTATGCTTTTATTCTCGGCCCTCGATATCCTGCTGAAGCTTCGTCTATAGACTTGATATTTTCGTTCCTCCCGGTATAAAATAAGGGCAACCTTTATGGACACTATAGAAAAACTTAAGTTCCTGTCAGAGGATGCACAGTACGATCTCGCGTGTGCATGCGGGACAACGAAAGACGAGCACCGGGAAAGGGGTGATGAGGGGAAATGGCTCTACCCGGTAACACTACCCAACGGCGGATATTCCATACTCTTAAAAACCCTGCTTTCCAATGCCTGCTCAAATGACTGCAAATACTGCCCCCTGAGATCGGAAACCAACATCAGACGCTATACCCTGAGCCCGGAGGAAACTGCAATCATTTTTATGGAATATGTAAGACAAAATCAGGTATTCGGCATGTTCCTGAGTTCCGGTGTCATCAACAATCCGGATTATACCATGGACAGGATCAATGCCGTTGCGCGTATCCTGAGGTACAAATATCACTATAAGGGATATATTCATCTTAAGATCATACCCGGCGCTTCTGATGCTGCTATTGAAGACTCCATCTCTCTTGCAAGTGCGGTATCGCTGAATATCGAGACCACGGGGAGCAGACACCTGGAAGTCCTTTCCCAAAAAAAGCATTATATGAACGATATCATCCGTCCTATAAAGCTTATGAGCAGGCTAACCTCATCGGAAAGCAGATTCTCAAGGGTCAAGTGCACCACACAGTTCGTGGTCGGTGCATCCGATGAAAAGGACTCCGAGATTATAGATTATATGTTCGGTTTATACGACCGGCTGAACTTTCACAGAGTTTACTTTTCTGCCTATCAAAAGGGCCTTGGTTCCAGAGACATACCCGGCGAGAAGGCATTCCTGCTGAACCCGAATGACGTGCTGATACGTGAACACCGCCTCTATCAGGTGGATTTCCTTATCCGCAAATACGGATTTCAGAACGACGATATTTTTCTGGACAGCTACGGCAATTTAAAACTGGACCAGGACCCGAAGGATGAATGGGCGCAAAGGCACCCTGAATTCTATCCTGTCGCCATCAACAAAGCAGATAAAGAAGCATTGCTCAGGGTCCCTGGCCTGGGACCGACAACCGTCAAAACAATCCTCAAGACGCGCAGTTCAGGCAAAATAAAAAGCCTAAAAGACCTCGGAGTAAAAGGGAAAAGGCTTGAGAAGGCACAGAGGTACGTGGTCTTCGAGTGAACCCTGTGGTTGTCATTGCGAACGCGGGCGCACAGCAAAGCTGGGTCGAGCAATCTATCAGTATTTTAGGATTGCTTCGTCATTTCATTCCTCGCAATGACAAATTTATTGAGGACTTTGAGTGGTTTAAACCGTTTAATTCGTTAAGGGGTTGATCGCACGCGCCTTCCCTTCGGGTGAGGATCCTGAACGAACAAACGAACTTCCTTATTGTGTATTTCAGCTTAATAACTGCTTCAGCGTATAGATGGCAATACCCGCGGATACGGATGCATTGAGAGAATCAGGGCGGCCTTTCATAGGTATCGAGACCACATAATCACACACATCGATCACCGGCTTTCTGATGCCGCCGCCTTCACCGCCGACAACAAGCACCATACCGTTTTCCCCTCTTACATCTTTGAAATCAGCCTGCCCCTGCATATCGAGTCCGACTACAGATAAACCGCTCTCTTTCAGCGATTCTATCTCTGTCCTCAGGTTTGCGACCATTGCTATGTGCATATACTCCGTTGCCCCGCTTGATGCCTTCACGACCGAAGGGGTTATGTCTGCCGAACGCCTCTTTGTCAGGATGATCCCGTGCAGGCCAAGGCACGATGCGGTCCTGATGATTGCACCCGTATTATGGGGATCCTGCATCTCATCGAGCGCAACGATGAACGGCACATCGTGCTGCGTTGCAGCTTCATCCAGCATGGGTTGTATTTCTGAATACGGATAAAGCGCAAATTTCCCGGCAATGCCCTGGTTGGCATCCGTTGAGGTGAGGTTAATAAGTTCCTGTCTCGATACAATATCCAGCGGCAGGGAGGATTGTTTTGAAATTTGTCTGAGCATATCGGCGTATTTGTCGCGCCGTGAATCCGACAGGTAAAGCCTGATTGCCCTTCTCTTCCCGGCCCTCAATGCCTCAACCACAGGGTTTACACCGTACAGTATGTCAAAAGGTCTGTCTGTCATTTTGGTATTGTTAAATTTCTTATCTGTGACACCGGTGTATTGATTATGGAAAGATATATATTCTTTGCCACATCCGTATCAAGATAGATAAGCCCAGCACGCTTGCCGTTTTCTATGCTTCCGATTTTGTCTTCTATGAATAATGACCTTGCCCCGCCGATTGTCGCTGCATTGATTACGAACGCCTCTGCCTTTGATTTCAATATCGGCCTTGCTACGAGATACAGGAACCTGATCTCATCCATCATATCGAGTGAATAATTACTGCTCAAGCCGTCCGTGCCCAGACCCAGCCTTGGATAATTATAAAGCAGTCCGATGTCCGGCAGTCCGACCCCGAGGTATGCATTGCTTCTCGGACACAGGACAATGCCTGCATGGTGCGATGAAGCAATATCGAGGTCCTGCTTATCGATATGCACGCAGTGAACAAGGGTTGCCTTCTTATTTAAAAAACCGATTTTGTACATATAATCTACAGGCGATCTACAGCCATCCATCAGAGGCTTTCTCCTTATAAGAGGGCTGAGCCTTTTTATAAAGTTATTATCCTGTCCTGTAATAAACCGGTTTTCATCGATGCTTTCGGCTAAATGCGTACCGTATGCTTCAAACCTTTTTGATGCCTCGATATATGCCTCTGAAGAGGTTGAATAGGGTGCATGGGGGAAAGGCCTTTCTTCCATGGAGGGACTGTTTATATACGTGTTCCCGGTAAGCTTATGAAATGACGTGGCCTCTTTAAAAAGCACCGTGTATAAGGGAGAATCAATCAGGTACTGTTTATCTATCCCGAGTGTTGATATCTCTCCAACCCCGACCACGCCCGAACGTAAAAGGACCCGTATACCTTCCTTCACGCCTGCCGTGGCTTTTTTCTTTGAAAGCGTAAGCCTCTTTTTTATTATCTCGAGTATCCATGCCGGAAAATCATCTTTCGGTTCAAGCCTTGACTGCAACGGACCAAGCTCAAGGTGTACATGCCCGTTTACAAACCCCGGCATAAGTATGCCTTTCCCAAGCTCTACGACCTGTGCTTTATGCTTCTTTGTAAGCCTGCCGAGTTTATCTACATCCAGAATAACGCCATTCTTAATGTAAACAGCCCCGTTCCTGATTACGGGAGAGGTTACCGGCAGCACATACTCTGCCGAAAGGATTCTATCAGCATATTCGTTATTCATGATTTGATCAGCTTTAACACAGCATGCGGGTAAGTTCAATTACCACTGCATGGGCTTCCCGTCATGGAAGAAGCCTCCGCCCGGAGCATGAGGCGGCAGCGTTGCAGCCCATACGATGCCCTTTGCGCCTGACCTTACATCAAGCGGTGCCGATGCACCGCCCATATCAGTACGTACCCAGCCCGGGTGAACCGCATTGACGATGATCCCTTTCGGTGAAAGTTCCTTTGATAAGATGCGTGTCAGCATGTTCAGTCCTGCCTTTGATACGGAGTATGCAGACGAGGGCCATCCTTTTCCGGAATAGGTACCGTCGCCCGCCGAACGGACAAACTCCTGCATCAGCTCAATAATGCCGTCTCTCGTAAGATTGGGTGATTCAAACCTGCGCCTCAACTCATGAGACAGACATGACAGCTGTCCCATACCGCTGGAAACCATCACGATGCGAGACCCTTTCTGCATCAACGGCGAAAGTGCATCGGTCACACGCAACGGACCGAAGAAGTTTGTCTCGACGGTCAGCCGTGCAGATGGTCCATCGAACCTGCCGCTGATAGATATGCCTGCATTGTTAACAAGCACATCAATCACGCCCCATTTGGCACGAAGCTCTTCGGCAAACCGGGAAATACTTGCGGTGTCCAGCACATCAAGAACAGCACCTGAAACAGATGAACCCTCTTTACTCAGAAGCCCTGCGGCTTTTTTTACCTTTGCCTCTTCACGGCCTGTAAGGATCACCTGCATGTCCAACTCCTTGAGCTGACGGCAGGTTTCAAACCCAAGCCCCTTGTTAGCACCTGTTACAACGGCAATCTCCTTATTACCCATACAGCACCTCCAAATTGCTAAGAAAATAATATAATCATAATTTACCAGCACGGGAATAACCCGAAAAATGCATTTGCAGGATACTATATTATTTTCCCCGCTTGACAGGCTGTCCGACAACTGTCATCCCGAACTTGTTTCGGGATCTCAAG
>DAHXOM010000176.1 GCA_027364825.1 bacterium
CTTATCAAGCTCCTGTCACAGCACCTTGGACCCGGGGGAGTCTTGTATTTTACGACTGCCCACCGGTCATTTTTCCGTTTCTGGACACAGATTGGCAATGCCATGCGCCAGGGGATATGGCTCCACGCAAGGAGCATAGCCGGGATACGCAAGGCCCTTCTGCAAGCCGGGCTTACACCCGTAGTCATACAGACCCACGGGTTGAATCTGGGACTCGGCAGGAGAGTATTTCTTGGCGGCGTACTACTCGAAGTCATGGCGAAAAAATAGCATTCAAAAATAGATCTATGGAATGCAGGTCATACCATCTCTTGCATTTATGATCATGGCAGGATATAAAGCACACCATTATGGAAGATAAAAAACTGGCATTGGTTACCGGCGGGAGCAGGGGTATCGGCCGCTCGACGTGCGTTGAACTGGCACGCGCGGGCTATAACGTCATCATAAATTATAAAAGCAATGAAGCAGCGGCACAGGAAACACTGCATCTGGTGCGGGAGGCAGGCGGGGAAGGGGAGATTTCACCATTCGATGTTGCAGATGCCGCAGCTACCCAGGCAGCCATAGCTGAACTCCTGAACAAACACAAGACCATCCATGTCCTCGTCAATAATGCCGGTATTGCCGCAGACACCCTGTTTGCGATGATGCCGCAAAAGGACTGGCAGTCCGTAATTCAGACTTCTCTGGACGGATTCTACAATGTAACAAAGCCCGTTCTTCTGAATATGTTACGTGTGAAAAAGGGTTGTTCCGTTGTGACCATATCCTCTGTGTCGGGTATAACCGGCAACCGCGGCCAGACGAACTATTCCGCAGCCAAGGCAGGGTTGATCGGGGCAAGCAAAGCTCTTGCCCAGGAAGTGGCGCGCCTCGGCATACGGATCAACGTGGTGGCTCCGGGCCTGATCGAAACAGAGATGATCAAAAATGCACCCCGGGACATTATCCTGAAGCTTATTCCCATGGGACGGGTAGGGACGCCCGGGGAAGTGGCAAAGGTTGTGCGTTTCCTGTGCTCGGATGACGCTTCCTATATAACCGGACAGGTAATCTCGGTAAACGGGGGCATGGTATAACCGTGCGGCTTTCTTTTCGTAGAAACAAACCGGCCTGTTTGGACACCCTGAACCAAGTCCAGGGTGATAAAACGGGGATTGCTGGACGGCCTTTAAAGCGCGGTATGCTTGCACTGGTGTTCATACTTATGATGCCGGCAGCAGTGCACGCAGGATGGACGGAGAATTGGGAAAGCATCCGCCAGGCCATGGTAAAGGTCCACTCAATATCCGCTGATTTTACCCAGAAGAAAAACCTGAGGATCCTTGCCAGGCCTCTGGTGAGCACAGGCAGGTTTTATTACCGTGCCCCGGGTGACCTCCGGTGGGAATATTCGTCTCCTCTCAAGAATGTTCTTCTCGTACACGGAGACAAGGTGGCCATGTATGTCTGGAACAACGGCAGCTTTACCAAAGATGAAGGTCCCCAGCTTGAGGCCACACGAATAGTGATGGAGCAGATCGCCACATGGCTCAACGGGAATTTCCATGACAATAGGGCATTTACACCGGAGCTGAAGCCCGGAAATCCGGCGAGTATAGTGCTTGTTCCGGCCAGGGATGCTCTGGCCAAATTCATTAAACAAATCACCTTGAGATTGTCCGGTACTCCGGGTGTTATTTCTTCAATCGAGATACTCGAACCTCAGGGGTCGTCCACAGTAATAGAATTTTCGCATATATCTTTGAATACGGAGATATCGGATACGACGTTTGAAAGGGTGAAATGAAGTATTTGTTGTTGGTGTTCCTTGCCCTGACCATCACATCATGCCGGACGCTCACTCCCCCGCCGCACACCGTAGTCACAGACCCTTATCTGAGAGAACAATGTGCACCGGCCGGTTCTCCCGCAATCTTCCGGGCTGTACACGTCATTCATGCCACGATCCATGGAAAGACCAGTTCATTCATCGGTATCACCATAGGGGATGTCCCCGCGGATAGTTTGCGTGCCACACTGCTCAGTGTGGAGGGAATGGTCCTTTTGGATGCCGTGGATGTGAAAGGTCATATTACGATTTTTCAGGCGATGTATCCGCTCGATTCGGAGATATTCGTACGGGGATTGTTCGACGACATCAAATTCATGTTCTTCCCCCTGTCGGGAGATCTCGTCAGCGCAAAGGTCAACCCCGACGGTTCGTTAACATGCGCGTGGATAGATAACAACCGCGAATTCAAGAAAAATGCCGGTCCTTCCGGAGAGCTTGTCGTCAGTGAGTATAATGCAGATCACAGAGAGATGCGTCAGGTAAAACTGCGCCCCCCGCTGATGAAAGGATTTTACAAACAGATGCGCATGGAGGCCTACGGCATGAGAGGATACTCTTTATCACTGGATTTGCTTGAATCAGAGCCGCTTGAGCATGTGGACGGACTATTTTCCCGCTAAGACAGGGGAGCAAATTTTTCTATAAAAACGCGTACCCCGTACTTTGCCAATGCACGCGCATATTTGATATTATCTTTACCTATAAGCAGCATGGAAACAGTCCATACCAGAAACGAGAAGCCGTATATCAAAGGAGCGCCTATGATGAAGATTAATGGTTTCTTCAGATACGTTGCTGCGATTCCACTTGCCAAAACCCCAGGCCATCCAATCACGTAGCTCAAACCCATCAGGATTAACCCGAGGATAAGCTGGAAAGAGGGGGGCTTCCTGAAAAGGCTCAAATCCGCTTTCGATTCGACTGCGTAACGGCCGTATTTCGTGTGGGCAAGCCGTGCAGCTATTGTTTTCAGGATTGCCATAGTACCGTCGATGCCGGTATTAAACCTTGCGGAAAATCAGGGACGTATTGATCCCTCCGAACGCAAAGTTATTGTTCATGCCTATGTCGAACTTCATATCCCTCGCATCGCCCATCACATGGTTCAGGGGCGGAAGTTGCGGGTCGGTGTGTTCGAGGTTCTTTGATGCCGCTATAAAATGCTCGTTCATCATCAGAATAGTTTCGATGGATTCGAGGGCGCCGCATGCCCCGAGCGTGTGGCCGGTGAATCCCTTGAGTGCACTGACCGGCACGGATGTTCCGAATACCTCGTGGGTAGCGGTAGCTTCAGCTATGTCGCCGGCATCCGTTGCCGTAGCGTGTGCGTTGACATGGCCGATATTATCCGTGGACATACCCGCATCCTTCAGAGCGATCCTCATTGCACCAGCCATGCCCTCTGCGCTGGGATTCGTCAGGTGAGAGCCGTCGCAATTTGTTCCATAGCCGATGACTTCGCTGTACAGGTGTGCCCCTCTGGCTCTGGCGTGTTCATATTCCTCCAGCACGAGGCAGCCTGCGCCTTCTCCGACAACCAGCCCGTCACGATCCACGTCAAACGGCCGCGGTGTCATGTCCGGCCTGTCGTTATACTTTGTCGATGTTGCCCTCATGATGTCGAAGACGCCTGCATCCATAAAGTGCATTTCCTCGGCACCGCCGGCAAGCATCATCAGCGCACGGCCGTCCCGTATTGCCTCATATCCGAATCCCACTCCCTGGGATCCGGACACGCATGCCGTGCACGATGCAACAACCGGCCCTTTCGTATGGAACATCATGGCAAGGTTCGCTGCACAGGTGTGGCTCATGAACTGCAGGTAAATGGACGATTGCATGCCCTTGAGACTTTTCTTGGCAAACACGTCGGCAATAAATTCTTCCATGGCATGGGTACTGCCGGCGGTTGATCCGAATGACACCCCGCAGGATGGAGACCCTATCTCCTCCTCGCTGATGCCGGAGTCTGCGACCGCCTCCATTGCCGCTATGGCCGCCAGGATGGAAACCCTGCCCATGCTCCGTCTGTAGTTGCGGGGAATCACCTTTTCATCTACATCGCTGCACACACCGGCGACCTTGGTGCGGAGATGGTCAATGTCATTCCACTCCGGCATGGTCCGTACGCCGCCCCGTCCGCTCTGAAGCGATTCCTTCATTGCCTTCAAGGTGTTTCCTATAGGAGACCGGAACCCGATACCGGTAACAACAACCCTTCGCCTTTCAGACATTTCTTTCTTCCCTCTCTTGCATGATTATTTCTTAAAGCTTTAAGTAAAAAACGCTTTCGTGTCAATGGTTATATTAAAATTTTCGTCGTTCCTAAATGAATTCCAGTGCTGTGTCATAAAAGTTTTAATGTAGGGGCAGGGTTTGCTCTGCCCAACTCTTGATCCTGTTTTCTATTCCCCTTTGAGGAGGCTGTGTCACAATCTTTTTTATATCCCTCCCTCGACGGGAGGGATGAAAGGGAGGGTGATAACAAGATGGAATATAAAAACTTTTCACCCTCTCTCTGTCTACCACGTCAAGGGAGAGAAGTAATGTTGTGCATTATAACACAGTCTCGAGAAAGGGGGTGGCTGCGATAACAGAGGGGCATTATTTGCCGGTAGCCTTGTAAAAACCTTCACCACCGACTTTGATATTTTTTTGTGCAGCGACCTGTTGAATAAATCGCTTAGCAGGGTATGCGTTTGAAAAAGCACGCAAATACAAGCCAAGTTCGATTTAAGCAAAAGGCGGCGCAACACATAAAAATGGTGGATTGGTGCGGATGAAGGTGAGGTCTCGTTTATCTCATCTAAAAAAGGGGGCGAAGGGATGTGTTCTTTTTTCTGACAAGGAGAGAAAGTGGGTTTTCTAAAGTCTTGCTATTCATATCTACCCTGCTTGTTCTTTCTAACGGGGTTTGATATATCTATTTTATGGATAACCAACTTCCCCCAAAAGTATCCGAACTGATAGATCGGTTTGAAAGAAACCAGCAATCTTTTGTCCAAAGTCAACAGGCTGACCGGGAATTCAAAATATGGCAGGGTTGTCATGCTGAATTTATTTCAGCATCTCGTATTATTAATATGTTACACCTCCTTGAGATCCCGAAACAAGTTCGGGATGACAATTCACGGTCAACCTGTCAAGGACAGCCCCCTTATCTCCTTATTTATATTTGAATTCTGGTATATGTGTGGCAGATAATGCTCAGTCAATTGAAAATAATCTACCATAAAATTATAAGGAGAAACTTATGAATTTAAATAAATTGGTGTTTATTTTGATGGGGATTGTAATTTTTCTCGCATATAAACAGGCATTAGCTGCATCTAATGCTTATGTTATATCGGGTGATGGAACAGTTGTAAAAATGAGTTTGCCTGACAATAATATTATTACTACTACGACTTTAACATACGCAGATCATATTAATTTTTCTGGAGTAGGTGAAATACAGTCATCAATAAGTACGGATATTCCAAATAGCTTATTGGCTGTATCTTCCGGACGATTCAGTCAAGATGTTTATCTATATAAC
>DAHXOM010000138.1 GCA_027364825.1 bacterium
GATCATATCCGGCGGCATATCTACTCTTGATGATATTAAAAAAGTAAAACAGATAAAAAATAGAAATATTACCGGCATTATCATAGGAAGGGCGCTTTACACAGGTACGATAAAGTTAAAAGATGCGATAAAGGAAATCGAGTAATGTTAACGAAGAGGATAATACCCTGTCTCGACATCAAGGACGGGAGAGTTGTAAAGGGTATCAATTTCGTCGCACTCAGGGATGCAGGAGACCCTGCAGATAATGCAATCGTGTACGACAGGGAAGGCGCAGATGAGATTGTGTTTCTCGATATAGCGGCATCAAGTGAGCACAGGTCGACGCTGATCGATGCTGTGGAAAGAACAGCCGATGCAGTGTTTATGCCTCTTACGGTGGGCGGCGGGATAAATGAGCTTGACGATATAAAAACGCTGCTGCGTGCCGGTGCCGATAAAGTATCGATAAATACGCAGGCAGTCCTGAAGCCCGAATTTGTCAAACAAGCTTCATACCGTTTTGGTGCACAGTGTATTGTTGTGGCAATCGATGCAAAAAGTACGACAGGAGGTAATATCTCCCATCCCACTCCTCATAAGGGGGAAAAGGGCGGGAGATGGGAGGTCTTCATATACGGCGGAAGGAAGGCTACAGGCATAGATGCTGTGGAATGGGCTCAACAGATGGAAAAGGCAGGCGCAGGCGAGATCCTGCTGACGAGCATCGACAGGGACGGGACTAAATCCGGCTATGATATAGAGCTTACCTCAGAGATAACAAAAAGGGTCGGGATCCCTGTAATAGCGTCCGGAGGTGCAGGGAGCATGGAGCATTTCTATGAAGGTTTTGCCAGGGGCGGTGCGGATGCCTGCCTGGCTGCAAGCCTGTTCCATTTCAGGGAGCTTTCGATAAAAGATCTCAAGGCGTATTTGCAGAATAAAGGCGTGTCCATAAGGCTGGAATAAATGGATATCGATGAATTCATAAAAACAATAAAGTTCGATGATAAGGGGCTCGTACCCGCCATTGCACAGGACTATGTGACGAATGATGTGCTGATGCTCGCGTACATGAACGAGCAGGCCTTGAAGAAGACCCTTGCGACAGGCAAGGTGCATTATTATTCGAGATCCAGGAAATCGCTCTGGCTGAAAGGCGAAACATCAGGACATTTTCAAAAGGTAAAATCCCTGTTTTATGACTGCGATGCCGATGCCATCCTTGTTAAGGTTGAACAAACAGGCGCTGCATGTCACACGGGTCACAGGAGCTGTTTCTTTTCAGAGTTCGTGGATGGCGGGATAGTAGACGTAGAAAAGCAACCACAAAAGGTACCACAGGATTCAAAGATCATAGACGCTGTTTACCGTATCATCCTTCAGAGGAAGCAAAACCCTCCTGAGAAATCATATGTCCATTCGCTCCTGCAAAAAGGCGTAGATAAAATCAACGCGAAGATCATTGAGGAGGCAGGGGAGGTTGCAGAGGCGGGTAAAATAAAGAAAGAGGCTGATGTTGTTTATGAATCTGCAGATCTGATCTTTCATCTTCTTGTTCTGCTCGGGTATCGGGACATTGCCATCACGGATGTTTATAAAGAACTTGCACGGCGTTTCGGTGTTTCCGGTATTGAAGAGAAGGAATCAAGAAAGAAGTAAGGACAAGGGAATTTCAGTATACCATGATGCCGGCATAGCCAACGACCTCATCGTAATCATTGGTCACCTCTCCCGAGGTTTTGTAATCGATAAGCTTTGCTTTTTTTGCCCCGAGTTGTTTTGCACTGATGAGCATGATTGCAACGGGAATTACCCCGCACATGGAGATGTCATGTTCAACCGTAATTTTCATAAGGCCCAAGGGATCGAGCCCGATAACCCTCTCAATGGCAAGATTATCTTTTTTCCGGGCAATATCGTTTGATTCATAGTGGGTCATATCCGAGCTGGCGACTATCAGTACATCCTTCCCCGTGTCCTTAATCGCCTTTGCCAGGGCGTTTCCGATTGAGCTTACAAAATCATATCCTCTGCCCATAACACATATCGGTACAAACCTTGCTGAAGGATTATGGAAGTGGATAAAGGGAAGTTGGACTTCAAGAGAATGCTCATGTGCATGTGAATCATAATCATCCTTTATTAGATCCGAATTCTGCAGAATGGATTCGGCAAGTTCATGATCTATCTCCATATCGAATCCGGGCATGCCGAAGCTCCCTTCCGATAGTATACCGGCCTTGCTGCCGTAACCGGTGTGATTGGGACCTATTACAATAACTGTCTTCGGTATCTTAACGCTCGAGTATACTTTACCCGCTACACTGCCTGAATAAACGTAGCCGGCGTGCGGCGAAACGACGCCGATTGCTTTTATAGGTTTTTCCTCAGGTGTAGAAAATTCCCTGAGCAGTCTTTCAAGGTTCGCAGCATTGGCAGGATAAAATGTTCCTGCGACTGCGGGTGTTCTTTTCATAAATCCTCCTGATCGTTCCTGTCAGCGTATCCTGATAAGGGCCTCTCCGGGATTGACCGTGTCACCATCGTTGACATAGATTTCATAAACGACGCCGTCTATCGGTGTATGAACTTCACTTTCCATTTTCATGGCTTCTATGACCATTACCGCATCGCCTGCAATGACTCTGTCTCCCTTTTTTACCTTTATGGAAGATATCTTTCCGGGAATTGTTGTCGTTACGTCGCCAACCTCGGTTGCCTTCGGCCTCTCTGTTTTGATTGCCGCCTTTGGTATTAATTCACCTTCCTGAGATGTGACGACTTCTACCAGCGGTTCTACGATCACCTCTTCGAGTTTCCCGTCTACATATACAAAAAACATCCTCGGGTTTTCAGTCCTTTGTCCGGCACCTGCTATCCTGATATGGTACATCTCTCCGTGCAGTTTTACATTGAATTCGCTCGGTGCGAGCCGTGCTATATGTTTTTTCTCTTTTTGCGGAGCTTCAAATTTCGGCATCAAAACCTTTAATTCGCCTTTTTCCCTGAGTTCGAAGAACTCGCTTGCGACCTGAGGAAACAGGGCATACGAAAGTACGTCTTCCTCGGATTTTGCTTTCGTGCCGATCTCTGCCTTGAGTTTCGAGAACTCGGATTCAAGGTAATCAGCCGGCCTGCGATCGATGACCTTCTCGCTCCCTATTGCGAGTTTCCTGAGGTTCTCGTTTATCTCGCCGGGAGGTTTGCCGTAAAGACCTTTCAGATAGTTTTTTATCTCATTTGTTATTACCTTATATCTCTCTCCGCTGATAACATTGAGCGTTGCCTGTGAGCCCACTATCTGGCTTGTCGGTGTTACGAGCGGGGGGTATCCGAGGTCCTGTCTTACGGCAGGGACCTCATTCAGAACATCATCTATCTTATCGAGTGCGTTCTGTTCTTTGAGCTGGGATGCGAGGTTTGAAAGCATACCTCCCGGTATCTGCCATAAGAGTATTTTCGTGTTTATACCCGTATACTCGCTTTCGAAAGCAACATATTTCCTTTTCACCTCACGGAAATAATCCGCAATATCCGCGAGCGCTTCAAGCGATAATCCGGTATCGTAGTCTGTATCCTTCAGAGCCGCTACGATGGATTCCGTTGGTGCCTGGGACGTACCCGAAGCAAAAGGGGATATCGCAGTATCGACAATGTCGATGCCTGCCTCTATTGCTTTTAAAACAGACATGGTAGCAAACCCCGCTGTGTCATGGGTGTGGAAATGGAGCGGAACCCTTGTTGCTTGTTTCAATCTTCCGACAAGTTCAAATGCCTCATACGGTTTAATCAGGCCCGCCATATCCTTTATACATATACTGTCCACACCGAGATCTTCGAGCGCTTTTGCATAATCTATAAAATATTCCGTTGTATGTACAGGGCTTGTGGTATAACTCAATGCGCCTTCAACAAACTTACCGAACTGTTTTACAGCCTTTATCGATGAACGCACGTTCCGGATATCGTTGAGTGCGTCGAAGATCCTGAATATATCGATTCCGTTCTCGGCGGATTTTTCTACAAACTTCCATACAATATCATCAGGGTAATGCTTATAGCCGACAAGGTTTTGACCGCGCAGAAGCATTTGAAGCTTTGTATTCGGCAATGCTTTCCTCAATTCTTTGAGCCTTTCCCACGGGTCCTCCCTGAGGAAACGCATGGCAGTGTCGAATGTCGCTCCGCCCCATACCTCCATTGACCAGAAACCAACTTTATCCATTTTGTCGCAGATCGGAAGCATGTCTTCGGTTTTCAGCCTTGTAGCAATATGGGACTGATGTGCGTCCCGTATCGTTGTGTCCGTTATATTTATTCTTTTTATCATCTTTGTTCTCTGCTTTCTATTTTAAATTCTAACTCATTGCTTATCCTAATTAAGTTCTTTTTCATTTTAAG
>DAHXOM010000177.1 GCA_027364825.1 bacterium
ATGACAATATGACTGCCCTTTTGCCGTACATTATGAAACCCATGATTCGATAAAATCTGACAAACTGTCTGGCCGGATAAAACCTTCAGCTTACCCAACAGATACCTCTAAACGCGTTACAAAGATTTCGTCGTGAAGACGTTCTTTAACCTCTTTTTCAGAGGCACATTCCAAGAATAATTCAATAGCTTCTCTTAAATTCTGACGCGCTTCCTCTACTGTCTTACCTTGACTTGCTACATCAAGCTCGGGACAGAGAGCAACATAGTCATTATCTTCCTTTTCTATAATTGCTGTAAATTGTTCTTGATGGCGCATATATTTATCCTCCTTTGCTCTACCTATTGGTTAATGTAATAAATCTTTCTCCATAAAGCAACTGCCTTCATCTCTTCATCGAAGAAGGTCTTGCCTATCCGAGAAATCAGGGCAACAGAGGGGTTATACGGAAGAACCCCAGATAAATGATTCATAGAATATACTATTAACCTTCCCTGGATTGCTTTCCTATTGACACCGGAGGCACGAATTACCACCTTAACATGAGGCAAATAATCTATGGTCCAGATTCTCATTGCGATACTTGCCGGTATTCTGACTGTCGGAGCGCCCTGCATCCTGCCGCTCCTTCCGATACTGCTCGGATCATCGGTCGGCCGGAAGAGCCGGACCCGGCCCATCTTCATTGTAGCAGGCTTTGTTATCACGTTTGCCGCCCTTGGCGTATCTCTATCGTTTTTAATCACGCATCTCGGTCTTGACCCGGACACCCTGCGCCGCACCGCCATCATTCTGCTCGGTATCTTCGGCCTGCTTATGATCTGGCCAAAACCATTTGAACTCCTGGCCATGTACATGAACGGCGTCATCAACAGGGTCGGCAAACATCGTAATCCCTGGCAGGACGACAACCTTGGGGCGTTTGTCCTTGGCATGACCCTGGGCGCAATCTGGACACCGTGCGCAGGCCCTGTGCTCGGCACGATCCTGACCCTTGTAGCAACGCAGAACAATACGGCCATGGCAGCAGTACTCTTATTGGCCTATTCGGCTGGTGCAGGCACACCCATGTTGATCATAGCTTACGGCAGCAGGTATGTGACAACCAGAATAAGAGGCATAGCAAAGTATTCCGTGAGGCTCCAGCAGATGTTCGGCGTAATAATAATCCTGCTCGCAGCTGCCATGTACAAGAACTACGATGTGGCTCTTCAGAACGCTTTGGCTGAATACTTCCCGTCTACCTCCGGTCTTGAAACAAAACTTATTCGCAGTAATAATAAGGACATAGACTCAAATAAGACAATATTTCGAGACTACGGGCCTGCACCGGCATTGACCGGTATAGACCACTGGCTCAATTCCACTCCCCTTACGATAAAAGGACTCAGGGGCAAGGTCGTGCTTATAGACTTCTGGACATATTCCTGTATCAACTGTATCCGTACCCTGCCGTATCTTACGAGATGGTATGATACCTACAAAGACCGCGGCCTCGTGATCATCGGTGTTCATACGCCGGAATTCCCCTTTGAAAAGAACACAAAGAATGTCGCCGACGCGATAGCGCGTTTCCACATCCATTACCCTGTTGCACAGGACAACGAATACTCCACATGGAACGCCTACAACAATGAGTACTGGCCTGCCGAATACCTGATAGATAAAAACGGCGACATTGTGTATGAGCATTTTGGTGAAGGCCATTATGACCGTACCGAGAACGCTATCCGGCATTTATTGGGTATTGCTGTGGACCCGAACGCACAGACAAGCATACCCGGCAACATCGGCAGTCCGGAGATGTATTTCGGGACATACCGGCTCCGGTATCTGACACCCGGACAGTCCCCTTCTGCTGCAGCGCGCAGGTACACCTTTCCACGGCACCTCGCATTGAATAATTTTGCTCTGGAAGGTGTCTGGAGGTTTGCCTACGACCATATCACCCTGGCTCAGCCTGAAGGCAGAATAAAACTCCGCTTTTATGCGGGCAAGCTCTACATCGTGGCACGAAGTGAGAACACTCCGGTGATATTAAAGGTTATTGTTGACGGCAGAAAGCAGCCCGATGTCATCGTAAGCAGACCGGAGCTTTACACGCTGTTCGATTCGGAAGCTTCTGCAGAGCATACCGTCGAAATAGAGGTCATGGGCACCGGGTTCAAGGCCTTTACATTTACCTTCGGGTAAGAGTGAGTAAGGAGCTATTCCCCTTGTCCAGAAAGCTCACTGTTCCTGCGGCAGGACCGGAACGGTGAGTGCGTACTGTGACATGGTCCCTGTCAGCGAACCGAGGAAACTGACGATCTTTTTGATCTCGTCTTTGCTAAGGTCTTTATTCAACTGGACCTTTGCCATGATCCGAACTGCGTCCCCGAGCCTTTCGACAGAGCCGTCGTGGAAATAGGGAGACGTCATTGCGACATTCCTCAGCTCCGGAACCTTGAATACGTACAGGTCTGCCTTGTTCTTGGTGAGCTCATACCTGCCCTTGTCAATCTTCTTGCTCTTCGTATATTTCCAGTACGGCGCAAACACACCGAATTTCATATATATCATGCCCCCGACGTATGCACCGTTGTGGCACTGGATGCAGCCCGTATCGATAAACGTTTTCAACCCTTCTTTCTGTTCTTGGGTAAGTGCATGTTCATCTCCCCTGAGATACGCATCGAACGGTGAAGGTGTAACGAGTGTCCTTTCAAAAGCGCCGATCGCAAGCCCTATATTGTGAATGCTCACCGGAGACTTGTCGTGCGGGAATGCATCCTTGAATAGTTTTACATAACCTTTTATGTGCTCCAGTTTTGCGACGACATCGGTATAATTTCCGCCCGGCATGTTGCTCATGGCCTTGCCTGCCTGTTCTTCGACGTCCTTCATGTTGCCTGTCCAGTGTTCGGAGATCTGGCCTGCTGCATTCAAGACCGTGGGTGCGTTCCTCGGAGCGACCTTGCAGTCCGCGGCAATGGATTTTTTCAGTCCGTCTGTTCCGTAAAGGCCGAACATGTGACATTTTTCGCAGCTCACCGTGCCGTCGAGCGAGAGCCTTGTTTCATAGAACAGCATCTTGCCCAGCTTTACCTTTGCAGGTGTAATGGGGTTTTCCGGTGATTCCATGACCTTCGGAAGGGGTTTGAAAAACTGGTTTGCCTGTTTCATAAGCGTACTGCTTGCAGCATGAGAAACGCCGGTAAACATCAGGAGAAATAAAACACCTGCGGGCAATGTTATGTGTTTCATATACATCCTTTTATCCTAAAACGAAAAACCAAATCCGATCACCAGCCTCTGTCCGTCTACATTTATTTTTCCGAGGTAGCCGAAATCCAGTTCAAGAGGCTGTACAAAATACTGCCGAACTAACCCGAAAGAAAACTGGAGATTGATACCTAACCGGCTGGTAGCTGTGGGGACCTTGAGAGGAATATAGAACCCCGCCGCTACCTCGGGTGCAACAACGACATCATGTTCCGTGATGCTCTGCTGCAGCTCACTGATATATACCGATGCAATATAGGAGCTGATACCAAGCTCTGCATAGGGCACTGTCCATCGCCATAACGGATAGCTGTACCGTGCACCGACGGTTATGATGTGGGTCGTCAAATCAAAGTTGGTTGAGACACCATTGGTCTGCGATGACTGAGGGGGAGAATACTGGGAAAACCCGTAATTCGCAAAGACATCCACGTTCTTATATACGGTGTAAGCACCTTCGATGTATGCTGCGTTCAGCCAATTGGTAGAGTTTATGTATCTCCAGCCCGGATCCGCTATCTTGGTACCAAAGTAACCCGTATTGATCTTAACACCGATAGGTTTACGGATGTATACCTGCTGAACATCCCCGGGCTCTGCCGCTTCCGGTGTGCTGACGGCCGTTTGTGTAACACCTTGTACCTTATTAGGGCCTCCATTTTCTGCCGCAGCGAATGCCCGTGCGAAACACCACGTTTGTCCGCATACGGTACCTGCAACCACGATTGTCAAGAAAAGTTTTTTTATCATATCCCCTTACCGGTCAAATAGTTTATAAACATTGAATCCGCTCACAAACTTCATGTTAAACGAGTTAAGATCAAGCAAGGTGATAAATCCCAACGGTTGATCGTGCGATATGTAGAGCGTGTTGTTGCTCATACCCATGGTATCCGGCATCGGGGGTATCGTAAGAAAGCCGGATAGGCCTGATGTCAGATCATAATAGATGAGCTCATTTTGGTTGTTCAGCGTCATCAATAACAGATCATCCCCTCCCTGGTTTTTGGCAAACAGGACCGAAGACGGTGCTTCCTTAATATAAAACGGATTGACATCCTGGGTGTCCACATTGATAAGCGATACGGGGTATGCGGCATTGGGCAGGCTTGATGCATTGTGCAGAACAACAGCTGTTGCAGGATCATCCGGTGCAAACATTATGGACTTCACCGGTGCGATGAGCCCCCCGTACACAGTCGTCGAGGTAATACCGTTTTTGATCTTCAGATACGTTATGGACTCCGAAATGCTCGCGGGCGCATAGAGAAGTGCCGAGTACGTTGTGTCCGATACCGTGCACATACCGGCTGTGCATGAGAATGACGTCGCTGCCGCACTTACCGGTGTTGTAAGCGACACCGGTACCTCGGATACCGTCACGTTTCTGTGGTCGAAGTTCAGGATACTGACACTGTCGGATCCCTGATCCACGATTAACCCTATGTTCCCGTCGGGATACAAGCTGATGCCGGCAGGCTGGTCCTCGGTAAAGACATTCATGATCGACGGCACCATGAGATTTACGGCGTAGACCGCATTCTCCGCGTATGAGCGTATGAGTGCAATGTCGCCCTGCGGTGTGATAACGACCTGGTCCGGTACGACAATAACCGACGGGTCGGGCCACAGTTCGATGTAATGACTGTTCGACGGGGATGCTGTGGTAACGACAAAACAGCGGGTGTTCGAGATCACGATGAACTTATCGCCTGAAGGCGTAAAAACAACCTCCTGCGGTGCGCCCCCGCCTATGCTCAGCGTAATCGTGTCATCCGTTGCTGTCGTAAGGTTGACGATAGAAAAGGTGTTAAATACCAGGATACCGCTGAAGCTCGCTTCTTCTCCGGGTATGTAATTGTGATACACGACGGCATGCGTGCCGTCCGGCGAGATGACCATATCGTTCAGGTTGTCGGCTATCGTTTTCTTCACAACGCTGCTGCCTATCAGATAAACGGTGCTCTGTGAAGGGTTCAATACCGCAACGCCGCCCGATGGCGGAGTGCTGTTGCTTGTCCCGCTCAAGAGGCGCATCGATGGTGTGAACGGCAGGATCATGTTCGCACCCGAGCCGACGCTGTAGGTCGTAAGGTCCAGGGTGTTCATGTCTATCCCGGTAACAATGCCCCACTGCTGGCTGAGCACATAGAGATTATTGCCGGAGCTGGTCAACAGAAACGATGAAGCAGGCTGGAGCGATGTATTGCCCCCGCAAGATGTTACGGCCAGTATGAGCGCTATGATATATAAT
>DAHXOM010000179.1 GCA_027364825.1 bacterium
GCTAATAAAACACATCGTGTTGTTTTTTATATTATTTTCTATTCCCGTCTCGACGTATGCTTCGCAGACGGCGGGTCTTTTCATTATAGAACGCAGTAACAACGCCAATGTCGTCCATTACGACGTGAACCTGACCGCAGACGGTAAAATAGATCCGGAGAAACCTGTTGTTGCGTATTGGATAATGCTAGCAAAGGCCGGGCACAGGGAAGGATTAAACACCATTGAAAAAAATGCCTACGGATTTAAATGCACCCTTGATAAAAGCAAGACATTCTACCACATGGTAATGAATATTATGAAGGACAGGAAAATAAAGGTTTACCGGCAGGGAAAAGGCTATGTGGCGGAGATCAATATCAACGGGAAACCCGCGTATCTGCAAAAGGTCTTCATAAATTCTACCGAGACAATGCTTTTCCCAAAAGTCCATTTTGTAGATTTATTCGGCAAGGATAAAACCACGGGAAAGGACGTTCACGAAAGAATAAACAAATAAGCAAGTCAAAACAGCAGACTATGCCCGGATCCGATACTGTCCGGAATGAAATCCGCTCGCAGGGTTTAAGGCAATTAAAACCGGATTTTTAGTTACTGAATATCGGGATAAGCAATTGCCCTGCGTCTTGCTTCCACTTCCGGCTATTCGGGCATAATAGTTTCATGCCTGAGCGATATGATGCCTGCCAACAGCTCTGATGTACTGGGGAAGCGTCTCTCGGGTTCTTTTTGCAAGCATTTTTTTATGAGGGCATCGACCTTATCGGATATTGAAGGCATGACGCTCTTCAGTGAGGGCGCAGGGGAATGCATGTGGTGGTAATAGATGTCACCTTTTGAAAAGGGCGGTGTCCCGGTAATCGTCTCATAAAGGACGGCACCGAATGAATAGATGTCCGTCTCAAAGTTTATCTTATCACCTTGGATCTGCTCGGGAGACATGTAATAGGGTGTACCAATGATCTTTGTTGTATTCTGTGCCGTATCATAGATGATCTTTGCGAGGCCGAAGTCCATGAGTTTTACAATGTCCTCGTCTGTCAGCATGATATTGCCCGGTTTGACGTCACGGTGGATAAGGTTCTTGCTGTGAGCATACACAAGCGCCCTTGCAAGCTGCTCTGATATCTTCAGCGCTTCAGAAACACTCAGATGTCCCTTTTCAACGAGATTGTCCTTTAATGTCTCCCCGCTTAACAGCTCCATCGCTATGTAATAATCCTCGCCCTGTTTGCCTGTATCATAGACAATTACTATGTTTGGATGGTTCAATGCCGCTGCTGATTTTGCTTCTCTTAAAAAGTCGTTCACAAGCGCAGGATGATGCGTAAGATCGAGGCTCGGTACTTTATAAGCGACCCTCCGTTCAAGTACAGTATCATAAGCCTCGTACACCTTGCCCATACTGCCCCTGCCGATCTCCTTTATGATACTGTATCTTATACCTTCAGCAGCTTTTATCTGCTGCTTGGACGGAAGTTTCTTCAGCCTTTCTATCCGCACCCTTACATCTTTGTAGTTGTAATCCTCGGCAAGGACTCTGTCGTATATAAGAAGCGCTTTTGATATCTCACCGGTACGCTCCATGGCTGTTGCTATACCGTAGTATGCGCCTACCGTGTCCTTATTGAGCAGTTTGTTCCCGATTGCTTTCTTATATTTCTCAATTGCCTGTACAAACATGCCTTTGTTGACAAACAGGTTCCCGAGAAGGACACATGCATTATAATACTCGTCCTCATCCGATGCAGTCACCTTCTGGAGGGACTCGATGGCACTATCGATATCTCCGAGCTTTATATATTCTTCTGCTGTCTCTATGAAATTTTTCTCTTTGAGGAGCGTACCGGTGGTATTTTTCTCATCGTCTATAAACGTGGGAAGTTGTTTTGCCTTTTCAAGGTTTCCGGCTCGCTGATAGAGTACTGCGGCATGCTGCAGATCGTGTGCGTTTTCATACATCTGTGCGGACAGTTCATATTCGCCCGCTTTCTCGAACATCTCTGCAGCCTTCTGAAACTCGCCGGCACCCCCGTAATATTCCGCCCTTGCCGTGTTCGCTTTCACAAGATTCCCGGCTTTTTCAAAAGCCTGCGCCGCAGCAAGCGGCTTTTTTGCCATGGTAAGGTGATCGCCTGCTTCCTCGTACTTGCCTGCTGATTTGAACGCCTCTGCTGCAAGGTCGTAGAGCTTCATGGATGCGTATATCCTGCCGACTTTTTCAAACATGTCCGCTTTATTTTGTGGTTTTATCCTGAGAAGCTGATTTACGAACAAACCGAGTAAGTTACGAAACAATATCAGTATAAC
>DAHXOM010000182.1 GCA_027364825.1 bacterium
GTTATACAGGATTAGGTCTAGTCAGTCGGAAGTTAGGTAAAGTCATTGAAGCCATTGAGTATCATAATGAATCTTTATCTATTGCTGAAAAAATAGGAGACAAAGTGTGTATTCCGCTCAAACCTGCCACCCATTCCGACAAAGTTGCCACTGATTCCGATTCAAAGTTGCCACCCCCCATCGGAGCTATGCGACGCTGGTGTTTTCATTACCTATAATATCTCCATACCAAGTCAAGCTTTCCTTTCTTTTCTCATAGATTCTCCGGCAAGGGTAATCTTATAAGCATTATGCACAAGACGATCGAGTATGGCATCTGCAAGGGTAGGATCTTGCATCACATCATGCCAGTTTTTTACGGGCAATTGGCTGGTGACAATGGTAGACTTCAATCCATGCCGGTCTTCAATAACCTCAAGCAGGTCACGGCATTGTTCTTCTGTGAGCTTGGACAGTCCAAAATCATCGAGCACAAGAAGGTCTGTTTTTGAGAGATTGGTAAGTATCTTGCTGTATCTGCCGTCTCCTTTTGCAATCCCAAGCTCCTCAAACAGCCTTGGCAGCCTTTGATAAAGGGATTTATAACCCACACGACAAGCACTGTTTGCAAGGGCACAGGCAATATAGGACTTTCCTATGCCTGTAGGTCCTGTCAAAAGGACATTGTGATGGTCTTTTATCCATTGGCAGGATCCGAGCTGTGGTAAAAGATGTTTATCCAGCCCTCTTTGATGACGCAAGTCAATGTCTTCAAGAGAGGCGTTCTGCCTGAGCTTTGCAGCCCTTAGCCTGCTTACAAGACGACGGTTCTGTCGCTCGGTCATCTCCCTGTCCACAAGCAGCCCAAATCTCTGTTCAAAGCTCAATTGTTCAATATCTTTCATTTCCTCCTGTTCTCCGTATGCCTTTGCCATGCCGGTAAGCCTTAATTCATTGAGTTTATTCAGTGTTGGATTCGTTAACATAATATTCTTTCCCTCCTTTAAATTTGTTTTTTTTATTGATAGTATTGTGACCCGCGTATATTGGAATGCAAGGTAGGCTCGTGAAGTGAATTACTCTGTTGTGGTACTGGTCTTTGGTCAAGCCTGGTTTTCAGTATGGACTCAATGCTCTTGTAACTGCTTGCACCTATTTCTAAAGCCCGTTTGCAGGCTGCTTCCAGCCTATCTTCCCCATAATGTTTGCCAAGACGCATGATCCCGAGTGCAGAACGAAATCCCTGTTGTGGATGTGGCCTTTGTGTAAGAATCTTTTCTACAAGGCCGGATACATGCTCACCGGATTTTGCTGCCCAGCTTACAAGCCGCTGGGGTGTCCATTCTAAATACGTTTGATGGGCCTTCGGCATGTGCTCTGTTACCGTCGTATACTTGCCCTGTTCCTGGTTCCTTTGATGGCTCGCTACACGATTCCCTTTATAAAGGCATTCTATAGTTCCTGCTGTAATACGTACATCGAGCTGCTGGCTTACCAATTGATACGGGACGCTGTAGTAGTGCTTGTTCACCTCTATGTGGTAATCGATGTTTACCCGTGCCTTTTTCCATTCTGCATACTCATAAGCCTGAACAGGCAATGGCTTTAATGCTGGTTTGTCTATGGTCTCAAAAAAACTTTTCCTCGACCCAGACAGCACTTTAAAAGGGTGGTTGTTAAGATCATTCAGTAAACTCCTGATAGCATTGTTCAGCTCGGTTAGAGAGAAAAAACTCTGATGCCTCAGCCTCGCAAGGATCCACCGCTGTACTAATTGTACACCTGCTTCTGCCTTTGCCTTGTCCCTCGGTTTTCTTACCCGTGCTGGAATAACTGTTGTATTGTAATAACTTGCCATCTCCTGATAGGTTGGGTTGATGTCAGGCTCATACCGGTTTGCATGTGATACCCCGGAGCGCAGATTGTCGGGAACGATAACCTCGGGCACTCCTCCGAAATACTCGAATGCATGGACATGGACGGATATCCAGTCATAGAGCCCCTGACTGTACGATGCCTCGGCATACGTGTAATTGCTTGCTCCAAGCACTGCTACAAATATCTGGGCTTGTTTAACCCCTCCAGTATAGCTGTCTGTGATCGGAACCGTTGTCCCGCAGTAGTCTACAAATAGCTTCTCTCCTGCCTTGTAATCCTGCCGCATTACAACGCTGAGCTTACCTAACCATTTCCTGTAAAGCTCACAGAATTGACTATACTGATACCCCTGGGGATTGTGCTCTTTATATTCTTCCCATAAAAGAATTTTCGTTACGTCTTTGTTCTTTAACTCTTCATATACATCTGGCCAGTCAGGCAGGATACCTGGCTGGGTACATATGGATGGCTGCAATGGAAATAATAACCTCTCAAGCTCTGTTTCGTCCATCCCTTCATAAGAAGGATATGTTAGACCTGCTTGTTTCGCCCTACGCATATACTCAGCTACTGTAGGTCTGGATATACAGCAACTGATTGCTGTTTTCCGATCACTGAGACCATTTCCCAATTTTAAACGCAATACTTCTTTAATCTTACGCATGGTTAACCTCTCATTTGGCATCCGAACCTCCTGTTTTCGATTTTAAGAGGTTCAAATTACCATATTTTGATTAAACCAGCGTTCGCTTAAACTCCTTCGAGTGGGTGGCAACTTTGAATCGGAATGGGTGGCAACTTTAAATCGGAATCACCGGCAGGTTTGGATCGGAATATGCAGAATTCTGGAGTGGGAAGGTGTTCCCTATATCACACAGTTTATTTTTTACTGCCGGTGAGCAGGCCAATCATGGTTGCTGAGGTAATTGATCCCAAGGCAAAGGCTATCAAGATAGATAATCCATCAGAACCTTGGAATTTACTTGGCTCACGGCCGAGCAAAGTAGCAA
>DAHXOM010000183.1 GCA_027364825.1 bacterium
AAAGACCTCATCCCTTCCTTCCCCTAACAGGGGAAGGGGCTAAGATCTCCTCTCCTTTTAGGAGAGGACTAAGGTGAGGTCTATCATCCGCACCCTTCCGTTCGGGTGTGTACCCGTAACATGAGAAGGGGCTGTTCATGAGAATACCCTTTTTAACTTTGCATAGAGCTTTTTCATACCGCTGAGAGAACCAAAATGTCTTATTATGTATACAAATGATGAAAGTCTAACGTACACATAAAAAAACCCAAATATCCTTATAAGCCTTAATTGCCTGTTGGAGAGTGTGACATCGTTAAATGCCCGTCTGTTGTAGTAATCGAATTTCGTAAAATCTATTTCAAGATTGTATTCCCCTTTTTTTATCATCGATTGGTAGAGATCTGTGCCAGGGAGAGGCTGAGTAAGATTGAATGTTACCTCGTCAGATTTTATTTCCTTTGCAAATTTGATAGTAGAAATTACTTCTTGTCTTGTCTCACCCGGTGCTCCAAGCATAAAAAACACCAGAGTTTTTACACCTACGCCATGCGCTGTACTGACAACCTTCTTCACCTGCTCAGGTACAATCCCTTTTTTATAGACATCGCTTAATATCCTTATGGTACCTGATTCTCCCCCTATTTGTATCTTCCTCAGTCCCGCATTGTACATGCGTACAAGCAGTTCTCTGTCAATGGTATCAGCCCTCGTATTACAGCCCCATATCAGTCCTGTACGTTCCTTTGCTAATAGATCCGTAAACTCGATGACCCACTTCCTGTCTATGGTGAGTGTATCGTCCTGAAAAATAAATGCCTGAATGCCGAGTTTCTCCTTTAATGATACAATTTCATCCACAACGTTCCGGGGGGATCTGTACCTCAGTTTAGTACCGAACAGCCTCCTTAAGGTGGGCTGGCAGTATGTGCAATGAAAAGGGCATCCCCTGCTTCCGATGATATTCGTTCCTTTCTTATAACCTCCCGCAACGTCCATAAAATGCCAGTACTGCATGTACTGTTCATTCTCTATAAGAGAGCGATCCGGAAACGGGATTGAATCAAGGTCCTGCGATAAACTGAGCTCATTTGACTTATATACGTTCGTGCCGTCTTTAACCCATGCGCCCTTAACAGGTTTTAAATCAGGGAGGTTCTTCAGAATCTCCAAAGAAGCAAGCTCTCCTTCACCTATTACAAGTGCGTCGACATAGGGTATCACTGTCTCAGGCATTATCGTTGCATGGGGACCGCCTGCAATAACGTATTTGCCAAGGGATTTCGCCATTGCGGCTATCTTTATTGCGTCGTTGAACATAATGGTATCGATAAATATACCCACGATCTCAGTAGGAAAATTAACGATACGCTTGAATACGTAATCGTAGCTTTTATGAAATGTCGTGTCTATTATTTGTACATTCGCATTCAGATGTTTCTGAAGATAAGTGGCTATGTACATTACACCGAGCGGTGGATCACCGGACGTATATTTCATTCTCGGGAAAACTATTGAAATGCCGTATCTGTTAAGCATATTCTGTTTTTTTATATTTTCAGCACTTTTGGAATATTTTCTTACATCTTTTGAAGAGGCTGCTCGAATCCAACCAGCTCACGAACTATATATAAAGGCCTTCTCTTTACCTCATTATATATTCTTCCTACATATTCACCGAGGATCCCTATGGTAAAAAGCTGTAACCCGCCTAAAAATAAAATTATTGCAAGCAAAGAAGTATAACCTGAAATATTGTTTGCATAAAATAGAGAGCTTACTTAAATAAATATGGAATAAACAAATGCAAAAAGTACAGTCAATAGGCCGAAATATGTGGCAAGTTTAAGGGGAAGACGACTAAAGGATGTTATCCCTTCCATTGCAAGACCCCAAAGTTTCCAATAACTCTGTTTGGGTTTTCCTGCATTTCTCCTTTGTCTCTTGTATAAG
>DAHXOM010000184.1 GCA_027364825.1 bacterium
CTTATAATCTTTTTCACCTTTTTTTATACAGCGGTTACGTTTAATCCCGTTGATGTTGCCGACAACTTGAAGAAATACGGCGGATATGTTCCCGGTATAAGACCCGGGAAGAGCACATCCGATTATGTAGACAAGATATTAACACGGATTACCGTTGGCGGTGCCCTATATCTTGCTGCAGTATGTGTGCTGCCGACAATCCTTATCAGCAGGTTTAATGTACCGTTTTATTTCGGAGGCACGTCACTCCTTATCGTTATCGGTGTAGCCCTCGATACAATATCACAAATAGAATCTCAGCTTATTATGAGAAATTATGAAGGACTCATGAAAAACACAAAAATGAAAGGAAGAAGGTGGTAATTGTTATGATAAGATTATTATTAATCGGGCCCCCGGGAGCGGGGAAAGGAACTCAGGCGACTATAATAAGTAAAAAGTACGGGATACCGCAGATAGCTACCGGTGATATGCTGCGTCAGGAAGTAAAAAATGCATCAGATCTTGGAACCAAGGCAAAAGCGTATATGGATAAAGGTGAATTAGTTCCGGATTCTCTTGTTATAAGTATGCTGGAGAAGAGGCTTAAGGGAAAGGATGCAAGTAAAGGATTTATCCTGGATGGCTTTCCAAGAACAGTTGCTCAGGCTGATGCCCTTGACAACAAGTTTAAAGAATTGGAAATCGATAAATTTGTTGTTATAGAACTCAAAGTAAATGAGGAAAGCATTATTAAAAGGTTGTCGGCAAGACGCACTTGTAACAGTTGTGGAAAGATCTTCAATTTGATGACTGAACCTCCCAAAAAAGATGGTGTGTGCGATGATTGCAACGGGAGTCTTTATCAAAGGGATGATGACAAGGAAGCTACCATACGAGAACGTTTCAAGGTTTATAACAGCAAGACAGCACCTCTGGTAGAGTATTATGCCAAAAAAGGCATGCTCAAAACAGTGACTGCGGATGGCAGCATAGAAGCGATCAACACGAGTATAGTCGCCATTATTGATAAGGCTTTTCATGGTTAATGTCAAGACTGAGGAAGAGGTAAAAAAAATTGCGGAAGCATCCAAGATTGTTGCGGTTATACTGCAGGAGCTTTCTGCCTCTGTAAAGTCCGGCATGAGCACGGAAGATATAAATATAATGGCTGAAAATATGTTAAAGAAATACAATGCCAAGCCTGCATTTAAAGGATACAGGGGGTATCCGGCAAGTATATGTGTATCGATCAACGACGAGATAGTCCACGGTATACCTTCTCCTGAAAGAATTCTAAAAGATGGTGACATTGTAAGTCTTGATTTTGGTGCCCAGATGAACGGCTTTTTCGGGGATGCAGCAGTGACCGTTCCTGTAGGCAGGATAAGTGATACTGCGGAACACCTCTTGAAAACCACGAAAGAATCGTTATATCTTGCAATTAAAGAAGCCAAGGTCGGCAACAGGTTATATGATATCTCGAGCACGGTACAGGAATATGCAGAAAGCAACGGGTTCTCGGTTGTGAGAGATTTTGTTGGTCACGGTATCGGCAGGGCGCTTCATGAGGACCCTCAGATACCCAATTATGGTCAGAAAGGCAAAGGTATTAAATTGGAAAAGGGTATGGTTTTTGCTGTGGAGCCGATGATTAATGAAGGTGATTACCGGATCAAGATAGATTCGGACGGCTGGACGGCAAGAACTCTGGATGGTTCTTTATCGGCGCATTTTGAGCACACAATCGTGGTTGATTATGATCACGGTGTTGTGCTATCAAAGGTGAATTGATATGCCCAAGGAAGATGCTATCCTTGTAGAAGGAACTGTTTTAGAAACCCTTCCCAATGCCATGTTTCGAGTAGAGCTTTCAAACGGACACAAGGTGCTTGCACATATTTCAGGCAAGATGCGCATGCATTATATAAAAATATTGGCCGGGGATAAGGTTACCGTTGAGTTGTCCCCTTACGATCTGACAAAGGGAAGAATAGTTTACAGGAGTTGATAGAATAGTATTTTGAGGAGGAAATATGAAGGTTCATGCATCGGTGAAAAAAAGATGTGCAAAATGCAAAATAATAAGAAGGAAAGGCGTTGTGAGAGTGATCTGTGAAAACCCAAAACATAAGCAAAGGCAAGGATAGGAGGTAATTATGGCGCGTATAGCGGGTTTAGACCTGCCTAAAAACAAAAACATATGGATTGCTCTTACCTACATTTACGGTATAGGTAAATCTCTGTCTTCATCTATTCTGAAAGAAGCCGGGATAGAGTATAATAAAAAAGTAGCAGAGTTAAAAGAAGATGAACTGGCAATTATAAGAAAAATAATAGAGAATAAATACAAGGTCGGTGGGGATCTGAAAAAAGATGAAAAGACAAATATTAAACGTCTCATCGACACAAACAGTTATAGAGGGTTGAGGCACAAAAAGGGGCTGCCTGTCAGAGGACAGAGGACCCATACAAATGCACGGACGAGGAAAGGGCCGAGAAGGCAGACCGTCGGCGGCCTGAAGAAGAAAGATTTGAAGAAATAGGAGGTTGAGTTTGGCTACACCAAGGAAGACAAAGAAAAAAATTAAAAGGACAGTAAGTACAGGTATTGTACACATACAATCTACATTTAACAATACGATAGTAACTATTACCGACAATGAAGGTAATGTAATGATATGGTCAAGTGCGGGCATAAAAGGATTCAAGGGATCCAAAAAAGGTACACCTTTTGCCGCACAGCTTGCAGCTGAAGATGCAACCAAGAAAGCCATGGACCTTGGAATGAAGAGTATTGTTGTGTATGTTACAGGGCCAGGTGCAGGCAGGGAATCAGCTATAAGGGCCATACAGGGAACGGGAATAAAAATTCTCGCTATCAAAGATGTTACCCCGATACCCCATAATGGGTGCAGACCGCCTAAAAAGAGAAGAGTTTAATTAAAGGAGGAAACGTTGTCACGTTATATTGAATCAGCATGTAAACTTTGCAGAAGGGAAGGCATTAAACTTTTTTTAAAGGGAAGCAGATGCTATGGGGAAAAGTGTGCAATAGAACGCAGAAATTATCCCCCTGGTTCCCATGGACACAATAAAGGCAAGTTAACGGAGTATGGTGTTCAGTTGAGAGAAAAACAGAAACTGAGAAGAATATACGGTGTTACGGAGCGGCAATTCGAAAGAATATTCAATGATGCAACAAGGCATACCGGTAAAACGGGCGATGCATTATTGTCTTTTCTCGAGAGGAGACTTGATAATGTTGTGTATAACCTTGGCTTTGCTTCATCAAGGGCAAGCGCCAGACAGCTTGTAAACCATGGTGTTGTTCTTGTTAATGGAAAGAAGGTTGATGTCGCATCGTTCCTTGTTAAAGTCGGTAATGTTATAGAATTGAAGGGGAAGACAAAAGAAAATGTTCATGTACAGTCTTCGTTCGGTGCACGTGAAAAGACAGGTATACCAAAATGGCTTGAGCTTGAACCTGCAACAATGAAGGCCACCGTTAAAGCACTACCAGAAAAGGCGGATATAAGTGTACCGGTACAGGAACAGCTTGTTGTAGAATTATATTCTAAATAACAGCTTTTAAAAATTTGGAGGGATAAATGATTCATAGGAATTTACAACCAATTGTTAAACCAAAACGAGTGGTGATAGACAGCAATACACTTACAGGGAC
>DAHXOM010000185.1 GCA_027364825.1 bacterium
ATCCCGAGGCAAAGGTATTTATGGTATTATTCAGGTAATCTCCTATTCTACCATTGTTAAAGTCTGATATGAATAAACCTCCTCCATTGTTAAACACAAACCATGAAGGAGAGCTTATATCAGAGGCAATTTTGGTAAACTTATCTATTGTCTCAAGCCGGTAAATATTGTTGTTGGTATTATCCGCAACGTATATCAATCCATCCGGTCCCTTTGCAAGCCCTTGAGGATTATTCAAACCCCTGATGTATACGCTCGCAGGATGTACAAGCTTATATACCCTTCCCTCAGATTCACTCGCAACATACACATACCCATTATGATCCAAAGCGATACCGGTTGGTGTTGATATGCCTACTGCAAAGGTTATTACCTGATGTGATGGTGTAACAATCGATACACTTTGAGTTCCATAATCTGATACGTATAGTTTTCTCTCATTATCCTGAGCAAGTCCGGCAGGACCGCTCAATCCTGATGCGTATGTCGACGTAAACGTGCCGGATGCAGTTGTCTGTGATATCGTGCCATTGCCGGCATTTGCAACATATACTTTACCGTATTGATCTATGGTTATCCCCTGCGGCAAACTAAATCCGGACGCAAAACTGTGAATCGAAGAACCCGATGATGTCATTGTAAATAGCTTTCCGTTTTGTGTGTCGGATATATACAGTTCCTGAGAGACGGAACCGAATGAGATGTTTGAATATTTACCAAGACCCGCATAATCAATACAACTCCCGAATAGATGTGCATTACCATCGTAGGTAACCTCTGAGATTGTAGATGCTCCAAAATCGCTGTATGTGGATATAAACAGATTATTTTGAAAACCTATTGTTATGTCCTTAAAAGAGATTCTACTGCCGCCGGGCTCATACAAACAAGCGGAGCGATTAAGCCTCTTTACAAATGACAGCACCTGCCCGTCTGTTGTTACCATTGATATAGAGCCGCCTCCTGTAGACAGACTCCCTTGATTCGCTATAAACATGGTACCAGACGGGCTGAACGTGATTCCCCATGGATTATAAAGACCTTCGGCATAGACTTGATAGCCCTTGTCTATCTTCGATATGGCATTGGTATCGAAATCCGAAGCGTAAAGATAACCGGCCTTATCCATAACCAGGCCATAAGCATTTGTAAGGCCTGTTGTATAGGTGAGGCTTACCCCTGTTGAAGTTACCTTAGAAACTTGATCATTTGATGTTATATAAAGGTTAAAATCATTATCACTCATAATGTATCTCGGTGAATCCTTGTCAGAAACAAATAAATAAACAACACCGGACAAATCAACGGCAGATATGTTCCCATTGCCATTATTAACAACCTTAAACGTCTTGCCCCCTGTTGGTCCTGTAAACGCAATGCCCATGGGTTTGTTTAAGCCTGTAGCAAAGGTAGATATTGTCCCGCTTAAATCCATCTTCGATATGGTATTGTTCCCGTAATTCGTCACATACATATTGCCTGCATCGTCAAAGGCAATACCTGCAGGCATGGAAAATCCTGATGCATAGGTATAGCCTGTTACCTGTGACGCGAGAGTGAGCCTCTGGACTGTACCATCGCCTTTACATGCAACATACAATGTTGATGACGGGGCATAGTATATGCCCATCGGATTTTTTAAGCCCTTATAGATGGTTGTCTGCGTCATACCGCCTGGCGATACTTTTATGATTGTACCATCAGAGTAATTGGCAACATATATGTTCTCATTTTCATCCATCGCTAGCCCTGTCGGCTGGTTTATTGAAGAGAATGTTTTTGTAACTGTAAATCCCAATCCCGATGATGCAATACCATTAATAATTACAGACACATCCCCCTTTACAGCACTATCCGGCACCTTTACCTTTATTAGGTCATCTGACCAGCTCATAACTGCTGCCGGTATGCCTGAAAAGCTTACACTGCTTGTTCCCTGATTAAGGCCAAAGAGATTGCCGGTTATCACGACCTCTTCACCTTTTTCTGCCGTATCCGGCAACAGAGAGCCGACGGCTGGATGTACGGTAAGCGTAATACCATTGCTTACGGTATCGTTTACCATCAAAGTAAGCAATCCCGCTGCTGCGTGGGTAACATTACCTATAGATACGGTTATCTTATTATTTGACCATCCTGTTACCGGTAAAACAGTACCTGCATAGTTTACAGAGTTGTTACCTTGCGTCGGGCCAAAACTTGTCCCCGTAATATCAATAGTGTCATTCAGGACAGTATCTGTCTTACTTATTCCGGATATAAACGGTAGAATAGTAAAATCAATACCCGGTGTTTGTGATCCGGAAATAATACCAAGATTGATACCCCCTGCCGGTATATCCGGTACAATCACATTTATCGACGTATCCGACCATGAACTGATTGTCCCTTCAGTATCGTCAAACTTAACCTTGCCCTGAACAGAACCAAACCCAGTACCGGTTATTACGACAGCAGCGCCAGCATATGCGCTCTGAGGATTAACGCCATAGATTGCAAAAGAGCTGTTCGTCGTCTTGTCATCCGATGATGCGTTTGAAGAGCTGTTTTTACCGGAACAGCCTGCCACTACGAATAAAACCAAAAGCAACATCCTGCCTATCTTCCGCTCTATATTCATATATTCCTCCGTATAACGATTTTATTGCGTATATTAAAAAATATGTCAAGTTCTTTTTGAAAAAATCGTTTTTATCTTGAACTACCACGACCAAAGAGGCTGTGGCTTCTGAGGCATGCGCACACGATGTCATTCCCGTGTAAACGGGAATCCAGTTCTTTACTATTCTTATCAAAGCGATTTCTGGATTCCAACTTTCGTGGGAATGACAGAATAGTCATAACTCCATTTTTGCCCTCTTATCTTCAGAGAGATATTATAGCCTTCCGTGGAATGGCAAATAGAAATGGAAAATTGAGGATGCAGAAAGCTGTATCTTGCAGTGGATGCAAGAACTGCTGTATTAGTTGTCAGTGCAAAGATGAGATAGACCCCTACAATTTCCATCACCCCCACTTTCGTCATACGAGGAAACCCTACTGCATGTGTTACTCACACTATTCATCTTTAAGTGTCAAGAAATTGCCGGCATTCCTAAAATATTGAACTGAGCGAGCTGTTTATCCTTTATGAGTACATGGAAAATCATGGAATTCTACCCTAAAATTATCATTTTTTCAGCTTTTATTCGAATCATTTCATATCATGATACGAAAGTGATACGAATCATGCATGATACGAATTATGATACGAATGTTTGCAACCAACTGTAAAACAAGAACTTCTTATAAC
>DAHXOM010000188.1 GCA_027364825.1 bacterium
CACGGAGAATCTTTGCGAAAAGAAAGGAAAGCTTGACTTGGTATGAGGATATTATAGGTAATTAAAACACCAGCGTCGCTTCGCTCCCATGGGGGGTGCCGAATGCGTCGGAATCAGGTGCCGAATGGAGCGGAATACACAATTCGGCCCGAGAAAAGCGAATATCTCGCCTTTCTTAACCTCAAAAGAGATGTTGTTTACCGCTGTAAAATTGTTGAACCTTTTCACAAGGTTCGTTACGGTAATGACGTTGTCATTGATTATGCCGGTATCCATCTGTGCTCCTTTTTACAGGACGTTATACCGGTTTTCATAATGGGTCAACCTTACACACGGAAATACGTGTAAGCCGTTTTGTCATTTTTCCTTCGATGAAATAAGTCGATACTCTACCTTATCTTCTCTCGCATTGGGATCAGACAAGCGAACCGGTCGTCCATCCATCAGGCATCCGTCAAAAGTATATATTGGCATAGACCATCAGCATCCTGCCAATTGCTTCTCCGCCAAAGGTGTTGGTTTGTGTTAAGGAAGCATTGGGTGTTTCTATATACGGGAACTCGTGATGGATATCATTGAACAGATTGAAAACATAGGCTCCGACCTCAAGCCTGTTTTGTACCAGCGTGTACCCGACCTTCGTGTTAACGATAAAATATGAAGGTAAGGTCATGACAGCAGTGGCATACGCTGCGGCGGGGTTCGTCAGCGAAACCACCTTTGCTGAAACATAATCCCCGTCTACGTTGATAAAAAATTCATGCGTCAGTGCATATCTTGCCCCTATATTGAATTTTTCCGTAGAGTAGTTATTCACCGAGGATAGTATGCTGTCCTCCCTGAGGATATACGAATAGTTTGCAAAAGTCTTAACCTGGCGTACAGGCTCATATTCAATACCTGCCTCACCGCCGTGTGCTACGTACCGTGGAGCAGCGTTGAGGAATAGCAGCCTCATAGGACTGGAGAGAAGCGAAAAATTAATCATGTTCAACATCTCCTGGTAATAGGCGGTTAGTTCTGTCCTGACATGTGCTCCCCACTGGCCGATATAGCCGAATTCCGTGGAACGGATTTGTTCGTTCTGAAGGTACGGGTTGCCGAGTATGGGAGGGGAAACTATACCGGGCAGAGGATTGGTTACCGGCATAAACTGCGCCTCCATGTAAATGGGTTTTCTGAATGCGGTACCGTAAGACAACCGTATTGTCTGTTCCGGTGTTATTGAATAGCTCAAGTTAGCCCTGTAGCTAACGCCGGGCTGGGTAACGGAAAAATGGTCGTACCTGCCGTCAAGGGTAAGCACGAAATTATAAATCGGTCCGATCTCGTCATGGATGAAACCGCCGTAAATAAATTCTTTTGACAGATCGATACCGTTATAATTGGCAAGTAAAAGCGGATAATTATAGATATTGTAATTTGTGTTGAGCCCGATGATAAGCTTATTATAAGGTATTTCCGGGAAGTTGTACTGGAGGTCAAGATTATAGCTGTTTGTTGTACCGCTAAAATCCGACGGAAAGAGATCGAGGGAAGCGCCCAAAAACGATACAGACATGGGAATCTTCGTATAAAACCTGTTCCAGTAAACATCCGCTTTCAATCCTTTATATTCCGCGTCCGCCTTCAGGTAGTTTTCTTCAAAACTGGCATGAAAAACGTTTAAATCCGTGAACAATTCGAAATCCGGTTTATCCCAGCCGCCTTCAAACGAAGCTTTCAGTCCACTGGGGAATTTATGATCAATATAAAGCCATGCCCTGGGCATATTGAGTGCTGTCTGATTGGGATCGGAGAAATCCGCAAGGTGCTTATACCCGGCACTGCTGATGAAGCCCGTCGAGCCTGTTTCTCCCTGGGCAATAACAGAGCTATCATAATTCCCGAAGAACTGGGCAGGCTGTTCCGAGGTAAGGCCGCCGATGCCGGAAACGATAAACGTCGGTGTCGGCTCTGGTTTTTTTGTTGTTATGCTTATAATACCGGTGACAGCATCAGCACCATACAGTGAAGAGCTGGCACCTCGTATGATCTCTATCCTTCCGATCTCACTCAGAGGAATGGGCAAATCCTCTATGAAGGTCGGGCCGAACAGCGTATTGTTCAATACCCTGCCGTTCAGCAGCACAAGCATACGGTTATTTTTCTCCGTACCGTATCCTCTTTCGTTAAAAATCGGATACGACGGATTGATATATTCTACATCCATACCGGGAACGGTCCTGAACACATCGGAAAGCGAGATACCCGCGCTATACTTAATATCATTGGCAGTAATAACGCTGATAGCAGCAGGTGCCTGCGTGATCTTCTGTTTATGTCTTGCAGCTGAATAAACCACGTCCTCGGAGCTGAACAAGGCGAGCTCCTGCTCAAGGGCTGATGTCTCTTCCGCTGATTTTACACTGACCTCACCGACATCTATTATCTGGGGATTTTCCGGGCCCATGAACAATAAATGTGAATGGCCGTCTGTGTCCACGACGTTAATATAGTACAGTAGCTTTGGCGGATTGATGGCCATTGCCGGTATTGTGCCCAAAAATGTATCACCGGATGTGCGCTTTAAAAATATTGCCCTGTAAAATTTATCGGACGGTGATTTGTAGAGCAATGATGCGTACGCAACCTTATTTGCAGGATCTATTGTTGCGGCCACTTCCAAAGGTTTTCCCGGAACAGTGGTCAGTATGGGTTTGTGAAAGAACTTAAACGAAATGAGCGGTTGTGCAGCTGCTGCATTGATACTGATCAATACCATGAAGAAAATGAAAAAAATTGTTCTTCGCTTCATTTTATACAACTCCTTTATATTAAAAATATTTAATGTAATCTGAATTCAATGATGATCTACACATTTATTCTCTTAAAGTTCTGCGTATCATCACTGCGCAGGGGTTATATAAATCCAGTGTTTCTGAACACCGGCCGTTGTTGTGAAGTAGAGCTCGTTTGATGCGGTATCTGTGACATAAACACCATCGCTTGTCTGGACAGAAATCCCCGTTGGATAAACCCTCGGAGGAATATAGATAATCGTCGGTGCGGTAACACCGTTTTCTTCAAATTCCAGCCTGAAGTCATCCGTAGTCGTGCTGAAGCTTATTAAGGTCGGGATACCCGCTACTGCCATGGGGTAAGGCCGTATAACAGCATTCACATAAGGCCTTTCACTCATGTCAGGGTTCACAAGGCTCATGCCCTCGTTGTTCCACGTATCCGTGATCGCATAGTCCCAGATTGTCCCGCCCATAATATGCTTATCCATCATGTTGTAATAACCCTGGATCAGAGCTGTTCCCGTTGTTGTGGGGGCTGCACCGAATTCCCCAAGTACGGCCGGCGTTCCGAGTTCCTGTGCCTTTTGCTGCACAAACGTAAGGTCCTGATCAATGCCGCCGATCGCAGAGGTGATGTTCGAGGTGCCTCCCGAAACCACGCCGATCGCATAGTAATGGGGTGCATATACGATATTGGATCTAAACAATCGCGTCAGATTACTCTGGGGTATGCCGCCGTAAAGGACATAAGGCTCAAAAAATATCATAGAGCCCGGGTCTTCCGTCCTGATTGCGTCAACAACCTTTTGATAAAAAGGAACAAGGTAGTTCTTCTCAAACGTTGAGCCGGTAAAATTCCCGTTCCACGGCTCATTGAACAGCTCATAACCGACAACCATGTTGTTGTTCCGGAATTTCCGTGCAACCATTTTGAATGCGTTGATAAAATGCGACTGCAGCGTCGTGTCTGTCCAGAACCTGGTAAATGACTGCATAACAGGGGGCGACGGGTAATTCAGAAACCAGTTTTGTCCGCACGGAACAGCAAGCTGGGACGGATCGCCTGTCGCTGCCCATTGCGGTGCACCATCTCCGCAAAATTGCCTCGCAAAAAGGTCCTGATGCATATCTATAAAAACATAGATGCCCCTTGAAGTGAGCCAGCCTACTCGCTGTGCCATGTCATCAAGATAAGCAGTATTATAAACGCCTTCTGTCGGTTCCAATCCTTCCCATACCGTAGCGTACCGGACAAAATTCATGCCCCAGCTCTTGATCTGTGCGGCACTTGCCTCGGAAGTGAATGGTATAAACGGCGGTATCTTGCTGTCGCCCCCTGCATTGATGCCCCTGAGGATAACGACCCTTCCCTGCGAATCCTTGATCCACTGACCATCGGCATGCAGTGCCTTATAGGTGATACCGGCCTTGTTGTTACTGCAGGATATCAGCATACTTAAGGAAGACACCAGAAATATTATTACAGCCAATCTTCTCGACATCTTTACATCCCCCATTTCATGAACCTCAAAACAGAAAATCTAAAATATCTTTCCGGTGCCGGTTTTCGGGCAGCCCGTCTTAAAAACCAGGACCCTATAAAATACGGAGAGGGTGAGATTCGAACCCTCTACCTAAC
>DAHXOM010000191.1 GCA_027364825.1 bacterium
CCAATCCCGCGTATGAGACCGTTTCCATGACTGCGGTGTCTGCTAACACCCGGGAGATAAACAAGGTATTACAACAGGCAAAGAGCTATACCCTGTCCGACAAAAAGCTCGTCTTCATCCTCGACGAATTGCAGCACCTCAACCGTTCACAGCAGGAATTACTGCTGCCCTCTGTTGAAGACGGCAGCATTGTGTTTATCGGCATTTCCACGGACAACCCGTCGTTCGCGCTGAACAGGGCGTTGCTATCGAGGACAACGCTGGTGGTGTTTGAACCGCTCGCTGAAAACGCAGTAAGGGCCATTATAGAACGGGCACTCTCGGACACGGAGAACGGTTTCGGGAAGAACAATATTCGGATCGATAAAGATGCGCTGGACTATATCATTGTCAGGAGTAATGGAGACGGCAGGAAGGCGCTCAATGCCGTTGAACTGCTCGCGGGCGTTGCTCTGAAAAAGCCGGACAGGACCATAACGATCGGAGACGCATCGAAACTCTCGGAGTCCGCGCTCCTTCCCTACGACAGAAAAGAAGACGAGCATTATCACACGATATCCGCTTTCATAAAGAGTATGCGGGGATCCGATCCTGATGCTGCTATCTATTACCTTGCGAGGATGCTGGAGTCCGGCGAGGACCCGCGGTTTGTTCTCAGGCGTATGATCATCTTTGCATCCGAGGACATCGGGAATGCGGACCCCATAGCTCTCACCGTTGCAGTTTCTGCGTTCCATGCATTCGAGACCGTGGGAATGCCGGAAGGGTTTATTCCCATAGCCCATGCAGTCGCTTATCTTGCCTCATCGCCAAAGAGTAATGCATCGTACAAGGCATACCTGAAGGCAAAGGATGATATCAAAAAATACGGATATCTGAGCATACCGAAGGATATTATCAATCCCGTTACGGCATTGGGCAAGGAGCTCGGCTATGGTGCGGACTACAAATACCCCCATGATTATGAAGGCGGGCACGTAGAACAGCAGTACCTGCCGGACAAGCTCAAGGACAGGCGTTATTACACACCCAAAGAAATCGGATACGAGAAGATTATAAAGGCGTATCTGGAAAAGATAAGAAAGAAAAGTTAATTTTGGTTGTTCATAACCACACACCGTTGACATTCTGAGCTTTTGTTATATGATGGGATTGTCTTGGGGGGTCTGATGGTTTCTTTTCTAAAGAAAAAATTGAACTCAAGAATAAGGCTATTTGCGAAATGTCTTATCATTTCTTTAATCTTTTTTACAGGTTGTCCATACGGGGATCCCGGCCCTTTTCCAAATATTACAACAATAGGCTTGGGGCGTATTCCTTTTGAGGTTTTAACGCAGAATGTTCCGGCCAACTCGGATGCATACATAACCTTAGCTGCCGATAATAGTGTGTTGATAGACAGATATTATAACAATAATTTTCCAATCCCCGTAGGCACCTATCCTGTTGGCATTGCACTCTGGCAGGCCGGTCATAGATTATATGTCATAAATAATGCCGGATTAAGTGTATCGGTTCTATCTATTTCACCGGTACTCAATGGTTCACAGGTAATAGCATCTATAAGCGATCCGGCGTTTCATAATATGGGGGATGCGGTTGTCACACCTGACGGCAGATATCTGTATGTTGTTACGAACACAAACGCACTGTCCATTATATCTACAACAACGAACACTGTTCTACAAACGTTTACGGACCCAAGCTTTAGTTAGCCCGCCCATCTTACCGCAGATGTTTATGGCAGGTATATCTTTGTAAGCGAGTCAGCCGGTAATGCGGTATCGGTCATCTCTACAACAACCAATACTGTTATATCGACCTTGGGTGTAGGCATATCGCCGAACGGCATGGTACAGACACCCGATGGTAAATGGCTATTCGTTGTAAATTCTGGCTCAAATAGTATATCGGTCATGGATGTCGATTCTCTTACTGTTGTAAGGACTGTCACAGATCCAAGTTTTGAGAATCCCCAGCGGATAGCTCTCTCCCCGAACTGTGCGTATGCGTATGTCAGTGAATATACTACAGGGAATCTATCGTATGTTTCAGAAGATGCTCTGATAAACGGGACAGGAAAGGTCGTTATCTGGGCGGCCTATGTTGGCAAAAAGCCTTATGATCTTGGTGTAATACCAGCCGGATATACTATCAATGCCGTACCCGGGACTAATTTCACAAACAACAACGGAACTGCTTATCTCGTTGTTACTTTGCAGGGCGATCGCGCGATTGCGTATGTTGATTTGGGATGGCAAAATGTATGCAACTAAACAGAAAGTCTCCCTTAATTCAAGGCATAATAAGAAAACACCTATGGTGTATAAAAAAGCAGTACTTTTAATTATCATACTTGTTTTATCGTCCGGTCACAGCACAGTCGTGTTTGCAGGATATCTAACACGTGGACCGATATCGGAAGACCACAGGGATTTCTATATCGGAACCTCCCTGGGTGCGTACAAGCCGACCGGTCCGGATCAACCAGGATTTGCAACAGGGTTTGGCTTAGGCATACGAGTGGGATACCAGTTTATGAAATATCTTGCCTTAGAAATCGGATCGAACACTGAATCCGGTGATTTTAACAGTAGTGGAACTCAAGGCTCATGGCGACTCAGCGAACCGATCGATCTGGATGTTAAGCCGATACTACCGCTCAGCAAATGGGACAATGTTTACATGGTTCTGGGAGCCGGATACGGTCTTTATGAAGATTACATTTCAACGCCTATTCCTGTACGCGACGTGTATTTTGAGGGATTTTTCTATAATCCGGGTATAGGGTATGAACGGTATTTGCACAACGGACACCTCTCCATTAGC
>DAHXOM010000192.1 GCA_027364825.1 bacterium
AAATTCAATACTCAATATTCAATATTTCGTTTTGAGTTTTGAATCTTGAGTTTGTTCTTTATTCTTAATCTTGAATCTTGAATTTTTAGTCTTGAGTTTCTTATTTTCTCCCGTACCCCTGGGCCACGATCTCATGACCGCTGAGCTTCAGGCGTGCAATACGCTTGTCAATGGGCGGGTGCGTTGCAAAGAGGTCCGACCAGAACCCTTCTTTATCTCCAACCATTTTGACCAGCGGGTCCACGATAAACATGTGGGCAGTACCTCGCGATGCGTTCCTCATGGGAACAAAACCCGTTTTGATCTTTTCAAGTGCGGACGCGAGTGCCAATGGGTTGCGCGTGAATTCCACTGATGCCGCATCCGCTGAATACTCCCTCTCCCTCGATACGGTCATGGCGATGATCTGGCCTACGATCGGTGCAATGACTGCGAGGGCAAGAGCCACCAGCAAGACTATAATCGTTCCCCGTAAGTCCGTACCCTTGCCCCGGCTCCTCGGCCCGTAAAAAGAGATACGCCATAACCAGTCGCTCATCAGCGCAATGGCCCCCAGCAGTACGACAATAACCGTCATTGTTTGTATATCACGGCTTTTTATGTGCCCCATCTCATGGGCAATCACTGCCTGCAGTTCGCTGCGGTCCATCCTGTCGAGCAGGCCCCGCGTTACGGCTATGCTCGAGTGATCCTGGTCCCTGCCTGTTGCAAAGGCGTTCGCCTGGTCCGAGGGTATGATATAGACAAAGGGCATGGGATTGCCCGAGGCTATGGACATCTCCCGCACAACATCCATCAGTACCTTTGATTTGTCATCTGCATTGGCCGGGTCCAGAGGCACCGCACCCACGGATGCGAGTACAATGCTGTCTCCGCTGTAGTAAGAGGTCATTGCCCAGATCGAGGCAACGACAAATGCAAGTGCTGTTGCAAAGGGGAAAGGTCCTCTTGTAATGTCAAACCCGAGATAAAAATGATCGATAAAATATCCGAGCGACAGTACTATGAAGAGGAATACCGAGATCAGGACCAGCGTGGTCCTTTTATTCTCCCTTTGTTCTTCAAAAAAATCCATGTCTTGAATTCCTAATTTTTACTCTTGAGTTCCTTCCCCTCTTATTTCCATTCCTCCCCCTTGACGGGGGTAGGTGGGGGTGATTTGGTTATTTTCACCCTCCCTTTCATCCCTCCCGTCAAGGGAGGGAAATAAAAAGTAAAGGGCGGTTACCTTATTGAATTTTGAATTTCTTAAATATTGATGTCCACCTTCGGCGTTACCCTTGCTGCCTCTTCAATCTGGAAGTAGGTCTTGGGCTTGAAGTTGAACATGCCTGCTATCATGTTTGACGGGAATTGTCCGACCTTCGTGTTCAGCGTCATAACGCTATCATTGTAGAACTGCCGTGCGAATGCCAGCTGGTTTTCCGTGGTACGCAGCTCCTCCATCAGGGTCTTTACCTGTTCGTTGGATTTAAGGTCAGGGTAGTTTTCCGCAACCGCCATCAGCTTCCCGAGTACGCCGGACAGCGCACCCTCTGCCGCAAATTTCTCTGCTCCGGGCGGTGTTGACATTGCCTTTGAACGCGCGCTGATTACAGCCTCGAGTGTCTCTTTTTCGAACTTCATATACCCTTTCACGGCCTCGACAAGGTTCGGTATAAGATCGTACCGCCGCTTCAGCTGGACATCTATCTGTTTGTACGCGTTATCTATACCTGCATTCATTCTGACAAAGCTGTTGTAGATCGCCACAATCCAGAAGATCACGAGAAGAATTAATATAAGAACTATCCATGCTCCTGTACCCATAGTTTCCTCCTTTATTACTCTCTTGAGTATTAAATCTTTAGTTTTGAGTTATGAGTCTTGTATCTTGAGTTTTGAATCTTGAATTTTTTCATTTCGGCCACCGTGACGTTTTCTTCTTCATCTGCTTTTCTTCATCTTCAAGCTCTGTCTTGCACTTGATACACTGGGTCGTGACAGGCCTGAACCGTAGCCGCTCTTCCGAAATCTCTTCACCGCAAATCTCGCAGATGCCGTAGGTGCCTTCCTTGATCCGTTTCAATGCGTCCTCTATCTTCAGCAGCAGCTTTCTGTTCCTGTCGCCGAGCCTCAGCAAAACGCCTGAGTCGGTTTCCATGGATGCCCGGTCATTCGGATCCGGCATCCTTGTTTCTTCCTTGCCGCTGCCCTGAAGGCTGTTGGACATCCTGCTTGTTTCTTCGACGATGTCCTGCTTCATCTTCAAAAGGATCTGGTTGAATTCTTTTAATTTTTCCTTTTCCATACTATTTCTAAT
>DAHXOM010000198.1 GCA_027364825.1 bacterium
TGCAAAAGTCGGCCTTTCCGAGATTGCCACGTCGCTTCTCTCCTCCTAAGAAACTCCCACCTCCTGCAAGGTAATTTTATACCCTAATTCATGTGCCTTTTTTTTCAGATTTCGTATGACCCTTTCTTTATATTGCCTTTCGTAGTACTCCACGCCAACATCCTGATATCGCTGCTTTGTACTCCAAAGGACATAAAATATTCGTGCAAGTTTATGTGCCGTGGCTGTTATCGCTTTTGGCGATCCAAGACGAGCGCGAAGTCTTCTGTAAAAACCTCCAAGAGCGCACTTGCTGTTGGCCAAAGACTGCGCCGCAATACGAAACGCTGTAGCCGCCCTATTGGATACACGCTTTGTACTGGAACTCTTTATCCTTCCCCCTGTAATCCGATTATTCGGACATAATCCAAGCCATGAGGTGAAACTCTTCACCGTCGGAAATGCCTCAGACTTTAGACCGACCTCCGACAAAATAGTATTAATACTTAAAACATCCAATCCGTCAATCTCGGTAAAGTCTACTCCTGTTATGCGGTGCAACTCTGTTTGCAAAGCAACGATGCATTCATTTTTTCGTGCTTTGTGTTTGCCCTTCTTCGGCGGTATTTTGTCTGAACCGGCTATTGTCTCAAATCCCTTTAAACACCGTTCAATCTTATCGTCACACGCACGAATTTTATCATGATAGAAATCATATAGCTCAACCGCCTGCCTCAATGCAAAGAGATGCTCCTCTCTATAGTCGCCCTGAAGCGCTTTGATAATATCTTCTTCCGATCTTTTAACGCCAGGCGCCCTCATATCGGCAAGCACCTCCCCATTGCGCTCCCCCGACAATATGGCCCTGATAATTCTCATTCCTGTAACTCCGGTGATATCGCTGAGCACCTTATGAATCTGTATGTTCATCTCGCTCATTGCTTTCTGCATATGCTGAATGTGCGCTGATGCATACCTAACAAGGTTGTCCCGATGCCTCCAATAACTTCGCAACACACATACCTGATCTTCCGGACGAAATGACCCCGACAACAACCCATACGTATGTAGACGCTGTAACCACTGACAATCCGATACGTCCGTCTTACGCCCCGGGACATTGCGCGCTTGTCGCGCATTAACAAGTTTAACCTCTACCCCATGCTGTTCAAGAATTTGAAACGGAGATATCCAATATACCCCGGTTGATTCCATTGCTACAGTCTTCACTCCGCACTGCTTTAACCAATTTGCCATCTCATGCAAATCTGCGGTAAAACACCCAAACTTCCTAACACTATGCTCATCTCTTCCCTCCGGTACTGCTACCCAGTGCTCTTCCGACCCAATGTCTATGCCCGCTGCATCTGGATTGATTAACTCAAAACCAGTACTCTTCCCGCTTCGCCTGATCTCCTTGGCTTGCTCTAATCTTAACTTTTTAGTCATACTACACCCCTCGGTTAAGTAGTGTGATACGTTCTGGAGAGGGTTGATCACCTGCTGTAGTCTCCTAAACGGGATCGTGCTTGTCACGTCACCAATGAAAGAATCGAAACAACCCTTGACCATGCTCGCAAACGGGTTCGATGACACCACTGCTCGGTCGGCCTTTGCTGCCAGGACGTATCCACTGCTTAGCATACCGCACTCCTATTCAGAGACCAAGTTTCTTATAGAAAGATTCCCCGCCGTTTCAGGGAATGAATTGCTCGCAATGACGGTTTTCCGGACTTTTTACGAATTCATCTTTATTGGTTATTCTCGTTTATGGGTAACGATATCGTCATGACACTACCCACTCCTTCCGTACTCTGAAAATCTGCCCTGCCGCCGTGCTCCTCGATGACCCTTTTTGTCATGGCAAGACCAAGGCCAAGGCCAGTGCTTTTTGTAGAGAAAAAAGGATCGAACAGTTTCTCCATATTTTCTTTTGCAACTCCGATGCCGGTGTCTTCAACAACTATGTATGCTTTCCCGTCGGATGTCTTCGTGAGGACTTTCAACTCGCCGCCTGCGGGCATCGCCTGAAAAGCATTCAGGATAATATTAAAGATGCAGGTTTTGATCAGTTCAGGGTCCACCGAAAGCTTTGGAATATTGCCGTCACTGTAGTTTATTATTATGCTGTCTTTTTCCGCCTTGGCCCTAACAAGTTCCAGGACCTCACTGATGAGACCGCCCATATCAATGACTTGCAGGCTCAAACGCATCGGCTTCCCATATTCGAGGAAATCTCCCACCAGTTTGTTCAGCCTTTGAATTTCGTGCTTTATGCTGACTATGAGAGTCTCGAACCGGACCTTCTC